>NZ_WHPN01000025.1 GCF_009735685.1 Streptomyces lycii
CGGACCCGTCATCACGGATCCGCCCCGTACTCCTCCCCTCCCGAGGTCTTCGGTGCCACAAGGCCGTCGTCCGGCGACCGCCACCGGCCGGCACGCCAAGGGCCCGCACACCACCGGCCCGCGCACCACCGGCCGGCACACCAGGGGCCCGCGCACCACCGGCTCCCGCCACCCACCGTCGGCACCACAAGCCGGGCGACGCACCGGCCGCCCCCGCCCGCCGACACCACGAGCCGAGCGTCACCGGCCGACGCCCACAAGCCGGGGGCCACGCCAGCCGCCGCCAGGGGCCGAGCCATACCCGCCGAGCACCACCCGCCGAGGACCACGAGCCGACACCACGAGCCGAGCACCACCGGTCGACGTCACCCGCCGACGTCACCCGCCGAGCCCGCACCGGCCCACCCCCCACCCATCGGCCCCACCAGCAGAGCGGTACCGATCAGCAGGACGGCGCCGATCAGCGGCACCGGGCGGCCGCCAGCACCGGACGGCCGCTGCCGAGGCAGCCGCCGCGCGGGTCAGGAGGCCGTGAGCACTCCGGTGCGGTAGATGGTGCCCGAGCAGACCTCTGGGACGGTCGCCTGGACCGCAGCGTCGTCGCCCTCCGGGGTGTGGCTCAGCAGGACGCTCCCGGCCGGGGCCGGGGGCGGCTGTTCGTCGACGGTGGTCTGCGGTGACTCCGACGCGCTCATGGTGGTCGGGGAACCGCTCGAACCCCCGGCGGAGTCACCGGGGTCCGGCGAGGTGCCGGGGGTGGGGCAGCCGCCGGGCGAGCCGCCGGCGGGGACGAAGGCGAACCGCACCTCGTACGCCTGCCGTGGCTTGAGGATCAGCTTGGCGGCCTCGGCGGCGGGGTCCGGCAGTCCGGTCGCCGCGTCCCCGAGGGTGTGGTCGACGACCGCGATCGGCTCGGCGTTGCCCTGGGACGTGGCGACGACGGCGCCGGGGCCGGAGACCGTGCAGGCGGTGTCCGAGACGTTGACGACGCGGAAGCTGCCGTAGACCTTGCCCTCGGCGTCCGGGGCGTTGACGCTCGACGTGCCGCCGCCGAGCTGGACGGAGGTACAGCTCGGCGAGGAGACGGCCATGGTCTCGGACGGGTTGCTGTTGCCGCCCGCGGTGCCCTCGCGGCCGTTCTCCGACTTCTCGCCGCCCTTCTTCCCGCCCTTGTCGTGCGGGTCCTTCTTGCCGTCCTTCTCGCGGGACTCGTCACCGGGGGCGCCCGGCGCGTTGCCGTTCCTGTCCCCGTCGTACTTGCCGCCCGTGCCGCCCTGGGTCCGCTCGCTGCTGGCGGCGTTGGCCGGCCGGTCCTCGGCGGTGTCGCCGGTGCTGGCGACGTGGACGAACGTGGGGACGGCGGTCCCCACGAAGAGCACCGCCGCGATCCCGCCGACGAAGGCCTGCCGCTTGCGGGCCCGTCTCGCGGGCACCGCGCGCCGCAGGTGCTCCAGCGAGTCGGGGGACGGCTCGATGTCGTCGACGACGGTCTGGAGCAGGCGCTTCAACGCCTGCTCGTCCAGATTCGAGTCGGTGGCCACGAAGGGTGACTCCTCGCCGGACCGTCGTGGTCCGGCGAAGTCGTCCGGCCCCTCGGGGCCGTCCGCTCCGTGCTGCTGTTCTGTCATGCCGGGGCCTCCATGGCGACGCGCAGCGCCGCGATCCCCCGTGATCCGTATGCCTTGACCGAGCCGAGCGATATGCCGAGAGTCTCGGCGACCTGCGCCTCCGTCATGTCGGCGAAATAGCGCAGTACGAGCACCTCGCGCTGTCTGCGTTGCAGACCGCGCATGGCCTGGATGAGCTGGTCGCGCTCCAGCTGCTCGTACGCCCCCTCCTCCGCGCTCGCCATGTCCGGCATCGGCTTGGAGAGCAGCTTCAGGCCGAGGATGCGGCGGCGCAGCGCGGAACGCGAGAGGTTGACGACCGTCTGACGCAGGTAGGCGAGCGTCTTCTCGGGTTCGCGGACCCGGTTCCGCGCGGAGTGCACACGGATGAACGCCTCCTGTACGACGTCCTCGCAGGAAGCGGTGTCGTCGAGGAGCAGGGCGGCGAGTCCGAGCAGCGAGCGGTAGTGCGCCCGGTAGGTCTCGGTGAGGTGGTCGACTGTGGTGCCCGCTGCCATCGCTTCGTCAGCGCCCTCGCGCTGCGACGGTATGTGCGCGGGCTGCGACGCAGCGGGCATCGGCGCGATCACCGGCATCCCGCCGGGCGCGCGCGATCGGGGCGGTCGAAGGACTGCCGCGCCGCCCCCGGGGTCCATTGCCATACCGAATGCCTCTGCCACGCCTGTTTGACACGCGTGCCCCCGTCAAGGTTGTACGCGCGCCCCACCACGTTTGCCGATGCATCGAATGCCCTCATACGCACAGTTCATCCCCAATGCCCCATACAGTCGAGCGACTTCGAGGGACTGCTGCAAAGACGCTCCCCGCCCGGCTGCCGGTTGCAGTGGGCGGGGAGTCAATCGTCTGCCAGGGCGACGACCGGTTCAAGCGGCCTGGACCAACATTTCGATCACAGGATCTTCACACGACCCTCAAAGTGTCCACATTCTAGTGCGCGCAGCCGCCTCGCGGCAGTGGGCACGGAAACGCGGGCGGGGAGACGCGGGGTGGCGTGGGCGAGGAGACGGTGCGGCCGAACGGAACGCCGGCGCGCAGCCGCGGGAGCCCGTACCGGCCCGGGACCGGACCGGGGATCGGCCCGGAACCGGACCCGGGATCGGCTCGGGGTGCCGTCCCGGCCGGGAGCCCGTCCGGCCCGGGACGCCGGGACTCCGGGAAGCCGTGAGACGGCCCGGGCCGCAGGCCGGAGAAGCCGTGAGGCCGGATGCCGTGGAACCGGGAAACCAGGAAACCGGAAATCCGGGAGACCAGAAATCCGGGAGACCGGGAGACCGGGAGACCGGGGAACCGTCAGGAGACGCCCGTCAGTTCCGCGGCGACGACCTCCGCGATCTGAGCCGTGTTCAGCGCGGCCCCCTTGCGGAGGTTGTCACCGCACACGAAGAGCTCCAGCGCGTTCGGGTCGTCCATCGAGCGGCGCACCCGCCCGACCCAGGTCGGGTCGGTGCCGACGACGTCGGCGGGCGTCGGGAACTCGCCCTCGGCCGGATTGTCGCAGAGCACCACACCGGGCGCGGTGGAGAGGATCTCGTGGGCCTTCGCGACCGTGACCTCGTTCTCGAACCGGGCGTGCACGGTCAGCGAATGCGTGGTGATCACCGGGACCCGGACACAGGTCGCGGTGACCCGCAGGCCGGGCAACCCGAGGATCTTGCGGGACTCGTTCCGTACCTTGAGCTCTTCCGACGTCCAGCCGTCGTCCTTGAGCGAACCGGCGAACGGGACGACGTTGTAGGCGATCGGCGCCGGGTACGGGCCCAGCCCGCCGCCGACCGCGCGCCGCACGTCGCCGGGGTGCGTCCCCAGCTCCGTACCGGCGACCGCGGCGATCTGCTCCCGGAGGGTGTCGACGCCTTCCTTGCCCGAGCCGGAAACCGCCTGGTACGAGGAGACGATCAGCTCGCTGAGCCCGAACTCCGCGTGCAGCGCGCCCATCGCGACGATCATCGACAGGGTCGTGCAGTTCGGGTTGGAGATGATGCCGCGCGGGCGGACGCGGGCGGCGTGCGCGTTGACCTCGGGCACCACCAGGGGCACCTCGGGGTCCATCCGGAACGCCCCGGAATTGTCGACGGCGACCGCGCCCTTGGCTGCGGCGACCGGCGCCCACTGCGCCGAGACCTCGTCGGGCACGTCGAACATCGCGACGTCGACGCCCTCGAAGGCCTCCTCGCTCAGCGCGACGACCTCGACCTGCTCACCGCGCACGGTCAGTTTCTTGCCCGCCGACCGCGGCGAGGCGATCAGCCGGATCTCGCCCCAGACGTCCTTGCGCTCGGACAGGATGCCGAGCATGACCGTGCCGACGGCGCCGGTGGCGCCGACGACGGCAAGGGTCGGCTTGCGGGCGGCACCGGCGCTGTCGGCATACGTCATCGTCCGGTCCCTCCGTAGACGACGGCCTCGTCGCTGTCGCTGTCCAGACCGAAGGCGGTGTGCACGGCGCGCACGGCCTCGTTGACGTCGTCGGCGCGGCAGACCACGGAGATGCGGATCTCGGACGTGGAGATCAGCTCGATGTTGACACCGGCGCCGGACAGCGCCTCGAAGAAGGTCGCCGTGACGCCCGGGTTCGTCTTCATCCCGGCGCCGACCAGCGACACCTTGGCGACCTGGTCGTCGTAGCGCAGCGAGTCGAAGCCGACGGCGGCGCGGGTCTTCTCCAGGGCGCCGATGGCCTTCTTGCCGTCGGTCTTCGGCAGCGTGAAGGTGATGTCGGTGAGACCCGTGGTGGCCGCCGAGACGTTCTGCACGACCATGTCGATGTTGATCTCGGCGTCCGAGATGGCACGGAAGATCTTCGCGGCCTCGCCCGGCTTGTCCGGCACCCCGACGACCGTGACCTTGGCCTCGGACGTGTCGTGCGCGACCCCGGAGATGAGTGCCTGCTCCATCGGCTGGTTCCCTTGCGGCTCGTTGCTGACCCAGGTGCCCTTGAGGCCCGAGAAGGACGACCGGACGTGGATCGGGATGTTGTAACGGCGGGCGTACTCGACGCAGCGGTGCAGCAGCACCTTGGACCCGGAGCTGGCCAGCTCCAGCATGTCCTCGAACGAGATCCAGTCGATCTTCCGGGCCTTCTTCACGACCCGCGGGTCGGAGGTGAAGACACCGTCGACATCCGTGTAGATCTCGCAGACCTCGGCGTCCAGCGCCGCGGCGAGGGCGACAGCGGTGGTGTCCGAGCCGCCGCGGCCGAGGGTGGTGATGTCCTTCTTGTCCTGGGACACACCCTGGAAGCCGGCGACGATGGCGATGTTGCCCTCGTCGACCGAACTCTTGATCCGGCCCGGCGTGACGTCGATGATCCGCGCCTTGTTGTGGACGGAGTCCGTTATGACGCCCGCCTGGCTGCCGGTGAACGACTGCGCCTCGTGACCGAGGTTTTTGATCGCCATCGCCAGCAGGGCCATGGAGATTCGCTCTCCGGCGGTCAGCAGCATGTCGAACTCGCGCCCGGAGGGCATCGGAGACACCTCTCCGGCGAGATCGATCAGCTCGTCCGTCGTATCGCCCATCGCGGAAACCACGACGACCACCTGGTGGCCGTTCTTCTTGGCTTCCACGATTCGCTTGGCGACGCGCTTGATGCCTTCGGCATCGGCGACGGAGGAGCCGCCGTACTTCTGCACGACAAGGCCCACGTGCGCTCCTCGAAAATCTGTCTTCCTAAGGATCCCGAATCAGGATCCTTCGGTCGGCTCAGTTTATCGAGCGGACGAAAACGGACACCTGGGTATCGCATCATGAGACACGATCTCGGCATGCGATCACCGCTGACCGCTGCCACCCGTCATCCGGACGCCGTCGGCACCCGCTCAGCGACGACCCCTGCCCTTTTCCGGCCGGGCCACACGGAAACGTAAGCCAGCTCACATCGCGGAACGCGTGATCACCGGGGGTGGCGGGGGGGGTGTACCGGGGGCGGCACGCGGCGGCACGGGGACGTGACGCATCAGTTGATTCCCGACCACACCAGGTGCCTCTTCCGTACCCTTGTGCTCCTGGATCCCGACGGCTCCGCAGGGGGCGCTGCCGTCGATCGGAGCGTACGACGAGAGCGGGGGCGCCGGCGTGGACGACTGGTTGTGGGAGCCGGCGAAGAAGTCGCCGAACTTCAACTTTCTCTACCGACTGCAACCACTGCTCACCCTGTACGGCACGCTCGCCGAAGCCACCGTCTTCACCAACCCCAACGGTTCCCAGATCCAGGCCGGGAAGTTCGGCGAGGTGCTGGCCGAGGAGCTCATCACCCGGATCGGCCTCCGTGTCGAGGGCACCCGCCAGATCGACCGGCTCACGGCCCTCACCCGCACCGGCACCCTGACCCCGCCCGTCCGTGACGCCTTCGACCAGCTCCGCCGCGACCGAAACCGAGCCGCCCACGGCCACGTGTTCGACACCACCCGCGCCCTGGACGACGTACGGACCTGTTATCAGCTCGGCATCTGGTTCCACGACGCCATCACCGGCAAGCGCACCGTCGCAGAGTTCGTTCCGCCCGCCGAGCCCACCGGCGACGAGGCCGTCACCGACCCGGCGGAGCTGGCTGAGCTCCGTGAGGCACTGGACGGGCACCGGGAGGCCCTCGCCCAGTCCCGCACCCGGCTCAGCCGCAGCACGGACGAGCTGGCCGCCGAGCGCCGCGCCCGCGAGGAGGCCGAGGCGCTCATGTCGGCCGCCGCCGAGGCGCGGACCGAACTCAGCGCCCGCGTCGAGCAGCTCACCGGCGAACTGGAGCGGCTCCGCGCCGAGCAGCAGGCTGCGTACGAGAGCGCGCGCACCCGGCCCCGCCGTGTCGACGCCGCCGCCCGGGACGCGATCGTGCACCGCGCCCAGCGCCCCGCCCCGCTCAACGAGGTGCAGGCCCGGGACGCGATCGACGCGATGCTCGGCGCCGCGGGGTGGCTCGTGCAGGACAGGGAGCAACTCAACCCGGCAGCGGGCCAGGGCGTCGCGGTCCGCGAGTTCACCCTCGCCACCGGCCGCGCCGACTACGTCCTGTACGTGAATGGGAAGATCACCGGCGTCATCGAGGCCAAACGCGAGGGCGACCACCTGAGCGACGCCCTGGTGCAGAACGCCCGCTACGCATCGGGTGTCGCCAAGGAGCACAGCCTCGCGGTGTGGCGAGCGGACCAGCCGTTCCCGTTCCGCTACGCGACGACGGGCGCCGAGACGTACTTCCTCAACCGGCTCGATCCGGACGCCCGCTCCCGCGAGGTCTTCTCCTTCCACCGTCCCGGGACCCTGGCGCTGTGGATGAGGCGCGCCGACGAGCGCCCGCAGTCCCCCACCTTCCGCGCGGGTCTGCGCCGCCTTCCGCCGCTGGAGCCGAACGGTCTGCGGCTCGCCCAGCTCGACGCCATCAGCGGCCTGGAGACCTCGCTGGGTGAGGACCGGCCGCGTTCGCTGATCCAGATGGCGACCGGCGCGGGCAAGACGTTCACAGCGGTGACGGAGACATACCGCCTGCTCCAGTACGCGGGAGCGCGGCGCGTCCTCTTCCTGGTGGACCGCAACAACCTGGGACGGCAGGCACTCGCCGAGTTCCGCAACTACACGACCCCGGACGACGGCCGTAAGTTCTCCGATCTCTACGGCGTCGACCGGCTCGGGGCGGCCGGCCTCCAGGAGACCTCGTCGGTCGTGGTGTGCACGGTGCAGAAGATGTACTCCCTGCTGCGCGGCGAACCCCTCACGGACGACGAGGCCGCGGAGGATGCCGACGACGCCGCCGGTGGTGTCTTCGCCGCCGACTCCTACGCCACCGACCAGCCTGTGTCGCTGGCGTACAACCCGCAGGTGCCGCCCGAGTCCTTCGATCTGATCGTCGTCGACGAGTGCCACCGGTCGATCTACGGCCTGTGGCGCGGCGTCCTGGAGTACTTCGACTCGCACCTAGTGGGCCTGACCGCCACCCCGACCCCGCAGACGCTCGGCTTCTTCAACCAGAACCTCGTATCCGAGTACACCTACGAGCAGGCGGTCGCGGACGGCGTCAACGTCGACTTCGACGTGGTGCGCCTGAACACCGACATCCGGGAGAACGGCGGCGCCCAGATCGACGCCGGGACCACGGTCAAGATCAAGGACCGGAAGACGCGGCGGCAGCGGTACGAGGAGCTGGCCGACGACTTCTCGTACACGGAGGCACAGATCGGGCGGAGCGTCATCGCGGTGGACGAGATCCGGGCGGTGCTCCAGACCTACAAGGCCAACTGGCAGCGCTGGTTCCCGGGCCGGGCCGACATCCCGAAGACCCTGATCTTCGCGGTCGGCGAGGACCACGCGGAGGATGTGCTGGCGCAGGCCAAGGAGGTCTTCGCGCGCGGCGACGACTTCGCGAAGAAGATCACGTACAAGAGCCGGCAGAACGGCGAGAACCCGGACGACCTGATCAACGACCTGCGTAATTCGCCGTCCCTGCGCATCGCGGTGACGGTCGACATGATCGCGACGGGGACGGACGTACGGGCACTGGAGTGCGTGATCTTCCTGCGGTCGGTACGCAGTGCGGTGCTCTTCGAGCAGATGAAGGGGCGCGGGGCACGAGTCATCGATCCGACGGACCTGCGGGAGGTCACGCCGGATGCCGACGAGTCGGTGCGGAAGGACCGCTTCGTCCTGGTCGACGCGGTGGGGGTGACGAGCTCGCCGCTGGTCGACGCGAAGCCGCTGGCGGCGGCGGGCGAGCGGCAGGTGTCCCTGAAGAAGCTGCTCGACAAGGCCGGTACGAAATCGATCAGCGCGGGGGAGGCGGAGATCCTGGCCGGGCGGCTGGCCCGCCTGGACCGGCAACTGACGGACGAGGAACGGGAGCTGCTCACGCGCGCGGGCGGTGGTGCGACGCTGGCGAAGATCGCCCGGGACCTGGTGGACGCGGCCGACCCGGACCGGCAGGAACGGGCTGAGGCGGAGGGCGGGCCGGCCGAGGCGAGGCGACTGGTCGAGCGGGCGGTGGCACCACTGACCGAGCACCCTCAGCTGCGGACGTCGATCCTGGAGATCCGGCGGGACAAGGACCTGCTCATCGACGAGGTCACCAAGGTGTCGGTCACGTCGGTGGAGGAGGTTCCACGAGAGGAACGGGCCAGGGAACAGGTCGGCCGCTGGCGCGACCTCCTCGACACGCGGCGGGACGAGATCGCGGCGATCCAGATCGCGATCGGCACCCCGAGAACGGTCGCACCGAGCGAGGCGTTCGCGTCGCTCAAGGAACTGGCTGCGATAATTCACCGGCCGCAGTACGCGTGGACCCCGGATGCGCTGTGGACGTGGTACGAGGACCTGGGCAAGGCGGTGGAACGGCCGACGAAGGGCGCGGGGGTCCCGGACCTGATCTCGCTCATCCGATACGAGCTGGGCGTCGATGCCGAGTTGAAGCCGTACCGGTCGGTGGTCGAGGAACGCTTCGCGGGCTGGCTGCTGCGGCAGCGACAGGCCGGGGCGGAGTTCTCGGAGGAGCAGGTGTGGTGGCTGGAGAAGATACGGGACGTGGTGGCAAGTGATGTGGGCATCACTACGGCTGAACTGAAGCACGCGCCGTTCACGGAGCGGGGCGGTGCTCGGGGCTTCATGCAGAGCTTCGGCGGACGCGAGCAGGCGCGTGAACTCCTGACTGAACTGAATCGAGAACTGGCTTGAGCGAGAAACACCTTCCCGCGGGGTGGGGCCGAACCCAGCTGGGCGAACTCGTTGACGTCTTGGACCACTACCGGGTTCCGGTCAGTGCGAGTGAACGCAGCAGTCGCGCCGGAAAGGTTCCGTACTACGGGGCCACGGGCCGGGTCGGCTGGATCGATGCCCCCATCTTCGATGAAGACCTCGTGTTGCTCGGCGAGGACGGAGTCAAATTCTTCGACAGATCGAAGCCGAAGTCCTACGTGATCTCCGGACCGTCCTGGGTGAACAACCACGCCCATGTGCTGCGTCCGGTGAAGCAGGCGGTCGACCTCAAGTACATCAACCACTATCTGAATTTTTTCAATTACGAGGGATATGCGAACGGGACCACCAGGTTGAAACTGACCAAGTCGGCGATGGTCACCATTCCTGTTCCGTTGCCTCCTCTTGGCGAGCAGCTCCGCATCGTCGAGGTACTCGCACTGCACCTTTCCCGGCTCGATGCTGCCCTCCGGAGTGTCGAGGCATCGCGCCGGAGATGCGAAGCCCTTCGCCGGTCTCTACTGCTGGAGACTGTGCCTGCCCAGACTCCGTCCACCTGGAGAGAAGTATCCGTGCAGGAGGCAGGGAAAGTCGACCTCGGTCGTCAACGCCACCCCGACTGGCACACCGGTCCAGAGATGAAGCCCTACCTGCGGGTGGCCAACGTATTCGAGGACCGCATCGACACCTCCGACGTCATGGAAATGGACTTCTCGGGGATCTTCGACCGGTACCGCCTTCACCCCGGAGACATCCTCCTCAACGAGGGCCAGAGTCCACACCTCGTCGGCAGGCCCGCGATGTACCGGGGAGATCCACCCGAGGTGGCCTTCACCAACAGCCTCCTTCGCTTCCGCGGGAATCCGGACGTGCTGCCGGAATGGGCGCTTCTGGTGTTCCGTCGACACATGCATGCCCGCCGGTTCATGCGCGAGGTCCGCATCACCACGAACATCGCACACCTTTCGGCTGCACGATTGAAAGCGGTCGAGTTCCCTGTACCCCCGATCGAAGAGCAGAAGCGCTTGGTTGCTCTCGCGGAGGAGCGATTCCGCGGAATCAACGCGCTCGATGAGGAGCTGGCCAAGGCCCAACGGCGGGCCGAGAACCTCCGGAAGGCCGTTCTCGCCCGAGCGTTCACCGGAGGACTCGTCCCTCAGGACCCGAACGACGAACCGGCTTCCGAGCTACTGGCCCGCGTCCAAGCTGAGCGCGCCGCGCAGCCGAAACCCAAGCGCATCCGGCGTACACCGTCCCAGCGCAAGGTCGAGACCACACTCGAACCGGAGCCGAAACGGGCGCCCACAGCGACCACCGCCCTCCCCAAGACCGCCATCCAGCAGGAGTTCGAGCTGTGAGCAGCACGCCGACCGCCGTCCAGGCCGAAGCCCAGACCAACCAACTGGTCGCCAAGCTCTGGAACTACTGCAATGTTCTCCGGGACAACGGCCTCTCCACCATCGAGTACGTCGAGCAGCTTTCCTATCTGCTCTTCCTCAAGATGGCCGACGAGATCGCCGAGTCCTCCTTCGACGAGGCCGAAGCCATCGTCCCGCCCGGCTACGACTGGCAGTCGCTGATCTCCAAAAAGGGCGTGGCCCTGGAGATCCAGTACCGCAACATCCTCGCCGAACTGGCGACCAAGACCGGCACCACCCTCGGCACGATCTTCGCCAAGTCGCAGAACCGCATCACCGAGCCCGCCCTGCTCGAAAAGCTGGTGATCGACCTCATCGGCGGTGAGGACTGGGTCACCCAGGGCACCGACCTCAAGGGCGACGCCTACGAGGGACTGTTGGCCAAGGGTGCCGAGGACACCAAGACCGGCGCCGGCCAGTACTTCACCCCGCGCCAGCTCATCGACGCCATGGTCGACTGCATTCGTCCACAGCCTGGGGACACCATCACCGACCCCGCCTGCGGAACCGGCGGCTTCCTCATCGCCGCGCACGAGCACATCCGCAAGCACCACATGCAGGACATGTCCCGCGACGAACGCCTCGCGCTCAGCGACGGCAAGATCTTCGGCAACGAGCTGGTCACCGGCACCGCCCGCCTCGCCGCGATGAACATGCTGCTCCACGGCATCGGCAGCAGCGACAGCAAGTCGCTCATCTCCGTCGGTGACGCCCTCGCGACCAAGCCCGACCGCCACGCCTCGGTCGTCCTCGCGAATCCGCCCTTCGGCAAGAAGTCCGCGATCACCGTCATCGGCATGGACGGCAGGTCCGAGCGGGAGGACATCTCCTACGACCGCCCCGATTTCCGCGCCACCACCACGAACAAGCAGCTCAACTTCGCCCAGCACATCATGTCCCAGCTGGCGATCGACGGCCGTGCCGCGGTGGTCCTTCCCGACAACGTCCTCTTCGAGGGCGGCGCGGGTGAGAAGATCCGCCGGCGCCTGCTCCAGGAGTTCAACTTCCACACCATGCTGCGCCTGCCCACCGGCATCTTCTACGCGGGCGGGGTCAAGGCCAACGTCCTCTTCTTCGACAAGAAGACGCCCCGTGCCGACGGCAAGCCCAACACCGACCGGCTCTGGGTCTACGACTTCCGCACCGGCAAGCACTTCACGCTGAAGCAGCGCCCTCTCCGCCGTGCGGACTTGGACGAGTTCGTGGAGGCGTACCACCAGGAGGACCGGCAGGAGACCGAGCGCTTCAAGCCGTTCACGTACGACGAGCTGATCGCCCGCGACAAGGTCAATCTCGACATCACGTGGATGAAGGACCCGGCCCTCGACGACGCGGACAGCCTGCTGCCGCCCGAGGTGATCGCCCAGGAGATCGTCCAGGATCTGCAAGCCGCGCTCAACGAGTTCGCGGCGATCGCCGAGGCGCTGGGGGGCGAGATCCCACCAGAGGTGGCGGAGGACGCCCCGGTGGTCGACTGACCGGGACCACACGCAAGCGGCACCCCGCCGATCGGTGGGGTGCCGTGCTGATTTGCTCTCGATCACATGGCTATCTCAGCCCGATCTGCCGCCGCGAAGGCGACGAAGTCGGCCCATGTCTCCCGGCCGAAGGTGAGCGAGGGCTTAGCCGTGTCCTTGGAGTCCCGCACGTGCACCGCGCACGGGCATGCGGCGACCTCGATGCAGGCTCCCCCCTGGTCACTGCTGTAACTGCTTTTGAACCAGGCGAGATCAGATGGGCTGTGCATAACTTCCCGGGTACTCATTGCTCTCCTAGCAATCGCTCAAGCAGGCTCATGGAGTCCTCGGGGGTGAGGGCCTGCGCTCGGATGGTTCCATAGCGCTGGCGGAGTTCACTCACCATCTTCCGGTCAGAGACCAAAAAGCTACAGTCCCCTTGCCCTTCGGTGTAGGCCAGTTGCTGCTGCTCAGGCGTTTCCAGCAGGTACATCGCCCCCGCCAGGCCTGCGTGGGACTCACGCTCGGTTGGCATGATCTGGATCGCGACATTTCGCAGCTCGGCGCACTCCACGAGCTTGCTGAGCTGCTGGCGCATGACCGACGCACCACCGATCGGTCGGTGCAAGGCAACCGCCTCGATCACGAAGCCGAGAGCAGCCGTCGGGGCTCGGTTGAGTAGGGACTGTCTGCTCAGGCGCGATTCGACCCGCCGCTCGATCTCGGCGTCGTCCAACGGCGGCGAGCTGCTTCGGAAGACAGCTCGCGCATAGTCCTCCGTCTGTAGCAAACCGGGAATCACGTGGTTCTCGTAGATGTCCAGCCACACAGCCTGGGCCTCGTAACGTGCATAGTCCTGGAACCAGTCGGGATACTTCTCCCGCACAAGAAAGGGTGCTCCGCCCTTCAACAGGCCACCCGCCCCAAGCACATCGTCCATCGCCTCGATGACCGACGGCTGCGGGATTCTCCGCCCCTGCTCCACGGAGCTGATCGTCTCCACCGAGTACCCGAGCTCCTCGGCCAACCGCTCGCGGCTCATACCGGCCCTCTGCCGCCACAGCCGCATCTGACTGCCGAAGTACCGCAGCGTCCCCGAGGACGCGTTCTTCTCCACCATGTCCACCACCCGGCTCCCCGCTCGGCCTCGTTGCACAAGAAGCTAGCGACCCATATCAGATGAATTGAGAAAAGTGCCGAAACTCCCTCGATGGAGCGAATCCGCGAACTTCGCACTTCAGAACCGCTACAGGCCTCGTCAATGCCTCGTCCGAGGGAACCAGCTGCACCGGGTGCGAAGACTTCCCACCCATTCGAACGGTCCGCTCCGGCGCCCCGTACCGGTCACGGCCGCGTACGCATGCCTCAGTACGTCCACAGTCACTGCTCGCACGCCTTCGGTATCCCGATATTCGAGGTGCTGCCGGCGATCCCGTCGGCGCGGTCAGCAGGAACCAACGCTTCACGAGTAAGGACGCGACATGATCCGAAACCCGTACCCCTCCCACTCGTTCTCGCCATGAGCGGCAACCCGCAGGACGACAGCGACTCCGGCAACAAGCACGGTGGCGGGGGCTCCGACGAAGGTGGGAACACCAGCGACGGCCAGGGCCCGGCGGACGGGAAGTAAGGCGTACGTGACCCAGCAGCACAGCGCAGAGGAGGCCGGCCGTGCGCGGCTGGCCTCCGCGCTCTTGGAGAAGGGGAGCCTCGGCAGCGACTGGCTCCCCTCGTTCGAGGCGGTCCCCCGCCACCTCTTCGTGCCGGACACCGCCTGGCCCGGCAACGCGGGCGGCAACCGGCAGCAAGACCGCGTGATCCGTACCGAGGAGCCCGACGCCTGGTGGGCGGCCGTCCACTCCGACGTGCCGATCACCACGCAGTGGGACGACGGCGCGTATACGGGCCCCGGCCGGGGCAAGGTGCCGTCGTCCTCCAACTCGATGCCGTCCATGGTGTTCTCGATGCTCGGCGCGCTCGGTGTCGAGGACGGGCACCGCGTACTGGAGATCGGCACCGGCACCGGCTGGAACGCGGCGCTGCTCGCGCACCGGCTCGGCGGCGGGAACGTCGTCACGGTCGAAGTCGATCCCGCCGTCTCCGCCGCCGCGCGGGCCCGCTTGGAGGCCGCCGCAGCCCGCACCGGGGCGGCGGTGCCGGTCACGGTCGTCGGCGACGGAGCCGACGGGCATCCGCCCCTGGCCCCGTACGACCGGATCATCGCGACCTGCTCGGTCGGCCGCATCCCGCCGCAGTGGCTCGCGCAGTGCAGGCCGGGCGCGGTCATCGTCGCTCCGTGGGGGCCGGTCTACGGGGGCGAGGGCGTCGTACGGCTCACGGTCGGCGAGGACGGTACGGCGGCCGGGCCCTTCATCCGGTCGTCGGCCTTCATGCGGCTGCGCGACCAGCGCACCGATCGGCCGCCGTTCGGTGCGTACCTGAAGGAGCCGTGGCCGGCGGGCGGGACCAGGAGCACCACGACGCTGTCACCGGACGGCGTCGGGGGCTGGATCGACATGTTCGTGATCGGTGTGCGCGTCCCACGGATGTTCTGCCGGACGGACAGTCACGGCGACGGCTCGTACACGCTGTGGCTGTACGATACGGACGTGACGAGCTGGGCGACGGCCGACCACGAGCCCGGCCGTACCGACTACGAGGTGGTGCAGTCCGGACCGCGCGCCCTCTGGGACGAGCTGGAGACGGCCTGGCGCTGGTGGGAAGCGCGGGGAAAGCCTGGGTTCGAGCGTTTCGAGCTGGCCGTGAGCGCGGAGGGCGAGCAGCGGATCGGGCTCGGCGAGGAGTCCTGGGCCGTCGGGCCCTGACGCCCTGCGTCTGGTCGCGGCACCGCTGCCCGCCCCCCGTGTCCTCTGCTCAGCGGGCCGTGTCCTTCGGATGCCGCAGAGATGCGTAGAGCACCCAGACGACGCGCTTGTCCGGGTCCACGGCATAGCGCACCCTGCCGCCACTGGTGACCTCGTACTCCCACTGCTCCAGGTCGACGCCGCTGTGACGGTGGGTGGCGAGGTCACCGCGCAGCCGGTGCTGACGGCAGTGCTGCGCCCGCGAACACGGCGCGGACCGCAGGGCTTCCAGGCAACGCCGGGTGTTCGGCAGAGCGAGCCGGCACAACTCTTCCCAGCCTCTGACGGCATCGGTGGTGCCGAAGCGCACGTCCCACTCGGGATCGGACGGAGGGACCGTGACCCGGTCGCCGCGCTTGGGGCTCACTCCACGTCCCCGATCTGGCCGAAGTCACCCTCGGTGGGAGCCTTGGCCCGCCGATATTCCTCCGGGTCGGCCTTGATGCGTGCTGTGGCACGCCAGCCGGCGATGACCTCTTGGGCGTTGCTGTCGACATCCAGCTCGGCCGCGTCCGAGAGCGCTGCCGTCAGCTCGACGGTGAAGGTCCGTACCTCGTCCTCGGTCAGGTGACGCACCCAGGGGAAGACGTCCGGCATGGCGAGGAGAACGGCACGGGCACTCGCATCGTGCTTCATCAGCGCGAGGAACATCCGCGAGGCCGTACTGAGGTTGTCGTCACGCTCCTCCTCCCGGTCAGCAGCGGTCAGATAGAAATCGGGTGCGTCCCGGTGGGTGACCCTGAGCCGACCGGTACGCGCGGCCTTCTCGGCCACGGCCCGGGGGTTTCTGGAGAGGTCGGAGAACGTGACGGAGTCAGGGTGGCTGATGCTCATGCCTCCACTGTACTCAGAATGCGTTCTGATGTGTGTGCCCGTACATACGAACCCGACGTGTCGACCTGATCATGGCGTCCCCCTGCATCTCTCCTCCCGCACCTTTCGGCGTACCGGCCGCGTGTAACAGTGCGTCGCGCTAGCGTTACGGGCCACGACGTGAGCGGGCGAAGCATTTCGGGGTGGGGATGAGTGCACAGCAGCAGGGGCCGTCCAGTCTGCCGACGCAGGTACGGCATGTCCGCCCTGCTCTTCTCAAGGACTATGCCGGCCTCATCTACGAAGACGACCTGAAAGGTTACGACCGGATTGGCCGCGAAAACCGGTTCCTTTCCCGTGCCCTGGCAGCATCCGCTGTCCGGCTGGTGACCGGCTGCGACCACGAGACGGCAGGCCGGGCCGTGATCGACGGCGAGGACGACCAGGGCATCGACGGCGTGGCCGTGGGCGAGAACTCGCGGGACGTATGGCTCGTCCAAGCCAAGTGGAGCGACTCCGGAAAGGCCAAGATCGACAAGGGGGAGGCGCTCAAGTTCGTCGACGGGCTGCGGTTGATCGATCAGCGTGACTTCGAACGCTTCAACGAACGGCTCACTCCGCACGTCGCCCAGTTGGACGCTGCGATGGGGGATCCGCGGCTGCGTATCACTCTTGTCGTCGCCCTCATGGGCGCGCGCGATCTCTCCGATGCGGTCACGGAGGTCCTGGAGCGTGCCTGCACGGAGATGAACACCCTGGGTCCGGTGCTCAGTTATCGCGTGGTGACCGCTGCCGACGTGCATCAGCAGCTGCGGCAGGACCTGGCACCAGACCCGGTGAACGTGACAGCAACCATGTCCGGCTGGATCCGGCGGGGCACCCCGTTCGAGGCATGGCAGGGCACGGTGGCAGTCCGTGACGTCGCCGCCTGGTATGCCGCCTACGGCGACGCACTGTACGAGGACAACGTCCGCAATTCGCTCGGGCTCACCCGCATCAACTCCGGCATCAAGGAAACCCTGCTCACGGAGCCGGAAAACTTCTGGTATTTCAACAACGGCATCACCGTTCTGTGCGATGCGATCGAACCCCAGTGGCCGGGTCGCCGCATGCCCAACGAACCGGTCCGGCTCGCTCTCGACGGCGTCAGTGTCGTCAACGGCGCCCAGACCGTCACAGCGATCCACGAAGCCATGGCGCAGCACCCGGACCAGGCCGAGAACGCCGACGTGACCGTACGGGCCATTTCCCTCGGCACCGAACGGCCGGTCTACGCCAAGCGCGTCACCGAGACGACGAACACGCAGAACGACGTGTCGCAGAGAGATTTCATCGCCCTGGAACCGGCACAGGCGGAGATCCGAGAGGATTTCCTGCTGTCACTCGGCAAGACCTATGTCTACAAACGCGGGGAGCCCGATCCGGCTCCGGAGGCGGGGTGCTCCGTCGTGCATGCCGCCACCGCGCTCGCTTGCGCCCACCGGAGCCCGGAACTCGCCGTGCGGGCCAGCGAGGACACAGATCTCCTCTGGGAGCGAGGCAGCAGCGGCGCATATCCACGTCTCTTCGGTGAAGTTCCGACCGCACTGCGGATCTGGCGCTCGGTGGAGATTCGCCGTGGGGTGGGGGCAGCGCTGGAGGTCGAGCGCAGGCGGTTGCACGGTCGTGCCGCCGACATCGCCCGTCGCGGGGACCTCCTCGTGACCCATCTGGTTTTCCGGCACCTCGGGCTGGAGGAAGAACTCGACGAACCCGACCTGCACTGGCAGCCGACCCTGGACCGTCTGGCGGAACTGACAGCGACGGCCCTGTCCTGGCTGATCCACCACGTCGACGCCGAATACGGCAGGAACTCTTTCCTCTCGAACACCTTCACCGACGAGACCCGCTGTAAGCACTTGTCGAAGCTGGTGCTGGAGGACATGGACCGCGGCGGGACGGTCCCTGTGCTCCCGGTCGACTACCGGCCCCCGGCGAAACACAAGCGGAAGCAGCGCCGCCCCAACGCAGTGCCCACTCTGGTCAGTGCCGGGCGTCTCGCCGACGGCACACCCTTGGTCTTCCAGCCGAAGAGCAGCACCGAGACAGCGGCGGTACGGGCATGGCTGGACGAGGACGCCCGCCGGGGCAGGGCGACCTGGGTGAACGACCGCGTCAAGTGCCTGCTGTGGACCTACGACGGGAACGCGTACTCCGCGAGCGGGCTGGTGACCAAGATTTGGGAACTGGCCGGTTACGAGAAGTCACCCGTTGCCGTGCAGGGGCCGAGCCGGTGGACTTCCGACGGGGTGAACACGTTGTGGGACCTGGCGCTTCAAGTGCTGGACGACAAGAACGAACAAGGCTGATCCAAGTTGCCGAGCCATTACCGGGCATCCGTATCCTCACAAGGTCGGCCTCCCGCACCCGTGGCCCCTGAGGACATCAGGGTGAGGGCCGGGATCACCCTGCCGACACAGTGGCGATCCCGGGCGCCGGTATCCGGCCACTGCGGTTGACCACCCCTTCGATCGTCTGGAGTATCTACTCGGCCACATAGCGTGTCCTCGTGGCCGTCCAGTCATCGAGTAGACGCACAGGAGCGGTACGGGGGATGACCATTCCACGCCCGGAGACGCAGCAGTTCCAGTCGTTCACCACGAACCTGGATTACGCCCGGAAGATGATCAACGCAGGCCAGAGCCTGCACGGGTTGCGACCCGAAGCACTCGATGTCGGGGATCTCTACCGCGCCGCGTGGGTGCAGGCGGTCAGCGCCGTCGATCACTGGCTGCACGAAGAGCTGTACCGGCGCGTTGGAGAGATCGCCGAGGACGCCGGAGCCGAGAAGCCGGCTGCTCTGGAGAACTTCGAGTTGCCCCTCGCGTACATCGAGCAGGTCCGGCGGGGTGAGGCCGAATTGGCCGACAAGGTGGTCGAGCATGTGAAGGCCAAGTGGGCCTACATCCCGATGCACAATCCGAGCAAAATCGTCGAGGCGTACAAGCTGGTGCCCAACGGTGCCGATCTCTGGGGCCGAGCGGCCCAGCAGATTAACGAGTGGCACCGAGGGCGGGTCTCGTACAACGGACGGTCGCTCCGAGCGAAATTCTCCGAGATAGTCGAGCGGCGCAACAAGATCGCGCACTACGCCGACCTGGAGGACGGCGACCTGGGGCGGCGGCGCCCCGTCACCGCGGCCGATGCCAGTGACGCCGTGGACTGGATCGAACGCATTGCCCTGGCCATCGCCAAGGTGTTGGCCTGACCCCGGTCACGCCGCCGGCAAGTGCCCTGGGCGTGAACATCCCTGCGCGGGGCCGGCACCGTGTGACGGTGCCGGCCCCGCGCCCTGTACAGGTCAGCTCTGCTCGTCGGCCTCGGGTGCCCGGTGGGCGGCTTCCGCGGGCGGCTGGGGCTGGTCGGCCGAGGCGGCCGGGTCCGGCTGGTCAGCCGTTTCCTCCTGGCCCGCCGGGGCCGTCCGGTCCGCCGGGTCCGCCGGGTCCGGCTGGACCCGCTCGCGCATCTTGCGCAGCAGTTCCTGCTTCTGCTCGGCGGCCGACCTGCGGTCGGCGGCGCGGGCAGGGGCCGAACCCTGCTGGTCTGCGCTGGAGACCTTCTTGCGCTGTCCGCCTACGCCGAGAAGGTTGTTGTTTCGCTTGGCCACGGGGTGCTCCATCGTGGTGAGAGGTGTTCCGGAAGACGGCTGGTGGGGTGTGTGGCCCGCCGGGTCCTCACCCAGAAGAGCTTCATGTAGGGCATGCCGGGACGGTAACCCGGCACGGGCTGGTGGGGCATGCGCTTTTTCGGCACGGACTCTGCCGTGGGTTACGGGTCCCCGGCGCGGCCCGCGGCTGCCGCCGGTGCTTCGGCTGCCCCTGGTGTCTCGGCTCCCGCTTGTGCTCCCGCCGGTGCTTCGGCTCCCGCTGGTGCTTCGGCTCCCGCTGGTGCTTCGGCTCCCGCCGGACGTGATGGCCGCTGGTGCTGGAACGGCCACCGGTCCCGTGTGACCGCTGGTGCCGTGTGACCGCTGGTGCCGTGATCGCCGTGCCTTCCGCCTCCCTCGTCCCCAACTCCGTCCCTCTCCGCCCCCTTCCGGCCCCTCTCCGTTCCCCTCAGGTCCCCTTCCGTCCCCCTCTGCCCGGCTTCCCTCCCCTCGCACCCGCTTCCGTCCCGGCCGCTCCTCCACCCTCGCGCCTTCCTGCGCCTCCCGCGCCCTCTTGCGCGCCCTTCCGCCGCGCGCAGACTCGGTCGGGGAACGGGATGGCGGAACGGTCCGCGTGACGGCGCGGGCTGCGTCATGATGCGTAATGCCGTTGGAGGGGGGACCGGTGCGGACGACGTACGACCGTGAAGCCGTCGACCAGTTGGCGCGTGCGGTGCTGGCGGGACGGTTGCTCAACGAGGAAGCGGGGATCGACGCCCGCGCGGAACTCGAGCAGTTCGACATGGTCGCCCGGGCCTTCCACACCGACGCGCGGCCCGGCCGCCGGGCCGGCTCCCGGCGGGAACCGCTCGCGTTCGGGGTCGAGGGGCTCACGGCCGCGGTGACGGCGCTGGTGCTGGCCGTCGCCGTCGAGACGCTCGGCAAGCTCGTGCAGGAACGCACCGACCGGTCGGCCGACCGGCTCGCCTCCTGGATCCGGCGGGTGATCCTGCGCCGGCCCGAGCCCTCTCCCGAGCCGTCCCCCGAACCGTCCCCCGATCCGTCTCCCGAAGGGCCGTCCGGGGCCGGGGGCCCGGCCGGTTCCCGGGAGGACGGCCCGGCGCTGACTCCCGTACAGATGCAGCTGATCCACCGTGCCGCGCGCCGCCACGCCCGCCGGATGAACGTACCGGAGCGGACCGCCGAGGCGGTCGCCGACGGGATCGTCGCCGAGCTGGCCATGGCGCGGACCGCTCCCGGCCCGTCCGCCGATCCCGGGACGGGCGGAGGCGATCGAGCAACGCCACCCGGAGCAGGCCCCGGCACGGCCCCGGGCGGAGGCACAGGCGTGGCCCCGGACGTGTCCACGGACGTGTCCACGGGCGCGGGTTCCGGGGCGGATTCCGGCCCGGGCCCGGAGGCGGTTCCCGGTCCGGGCCCGGAGGCGGTTCCCGGGACGGATCCGGCCGGGGACGGCCGAGCGGGTTCCGCGCCGGACGGCGGCAGCAGTGGCACCGGTGGAGCTGCGCAGCGGGACGGCGGCAGGCGCGGCGGCGGTGGATCCGCGCCCGAGGACGACCCGGAGCGCGGAGAGCCGGCGGCGTGACCGCCGCGGCGCTGGAGGAACGCCCCCGCGATCCGTTCGCGGTGCCGTCCGGTACCACCCTGCGCTTCGCACTGCTGGTGATCAGCCTGACCACCGTGGTGATGTCGGCCGTCACCGGCCGGGTGGCACCCCTGCTGGTGGGTGCCGGCAGCCATCGCGCCGTCGCCGAGTACCAGGCCTGCTGGGAGCGGGAGAACCGGGCGACGGAAGGACTCCCCGCCGCCGGCGCGCCGTCGGCGGAGGAGGTGTGCGGCGCCGATCCCCGGGTGGTCGACCTCTGGGTCCCGGTGTGCTCCGTCGCCGGCTTCTGGCTGCTGGTGTTCCTCGTCTACTGGTTGCTGCCGGTCCGGCGGATCCGCAGGCGCCGCTACGTCCCGCTCGGTGACGACCTCCCCGGCCTGCAGCAGACGCTGCGGGCGCTGCGCCGCAAGGCCGGTGCCGAACGCGTCAACTGGCTCGCGCAGCCCCTCGACCCGCGGGTCTCCGCACTCGCCTTCGGACGGTGGCGGCGCAGGTACATCGTGCTCAGCGGCGGCCTCCTCGCGCTGCGCGGGCGGCGGCCCGAGACCTTCGAGGCCGTCGTCCTCCACGAACTGGCCCACATCCGCAACCGCGACGTGGACATCAGCTTCCTCACCATCGCCGCGGGCCGCGTCGGACTGCCCGCGCTCGTGCTGGCCGTGCCCGCCGGCGTCGGCTGGCCGTTGCTCTGGGGCATCGGTACGGGCTCCCTCGCCGCCGGGATCGCCCTGTCGCTCCAGGCGCTCAGCCTGCTCGTCGTCGTACAACTGTCCCGCCGGGCCGTGCTGCGCAGCCGCGAGTTCTACGCCGACGCCCGCGCGCAGCGGTGGAGCACCTCACCGGACGCGCTGCGCACGCTCTTCGAGTCCCGCGGCGGTCGGCGCCGGCGGAGCACGCTCCTGCGGGTGCACCCGTCCGACGCGCAGCGCAGGGCCGTGCTGGACGACGCCTCGCCGCTGTTCCGCAGCGGGTTCTGGGAGCTTCTGGCGGTCGGTTGCGTGATCGGCGCGCTGCACTCCGGCATCGGCAACACCTTCGTGTTCAACTCCGCGCTGGGCGGCCGGGCCGATCCCGTCAAGGACCTGCTGGCGGCCGCCGTCGGCGGCACTCTCGTGGCGGCGGTCGTGTGCTTCCTGGCGCTGCGTGCCGACGAGGGCTTCCCCGCCGGTAGGAGACGGCACGTGCTGTGGACCTCCGCCTGGGGGCTCGGCTGCGGACTGGCGCTGGGCGGCGGTGTGTTCGACTCGACCACGGCGTTCGCGCTGAGCACCACGGACCAGCTCGGCCTCGGCTTCCTCCCCTGGGCGGCGCTGCTCTCGCTGAGCGTGTACGCGGCGTCCCGGTGGATGGTCCGTACGGCGGCCCTGTGGCGGCGGGCGCTGCCGGGCCGGCGGCGGCCGGTGCCGTTGCTGTGCGCGGCGGGCTCGGGGGTGGGGCTGCTGTTCGTCTGCGTCGACGTCTGGCTGATGGACCTCATGGTCCCCGAGGCCCTGATGTCGAAGCTGATGCCGCCGGGCACGCCCGAGATCGTGTTGTTCGTTCTGGCGGCGGGGCTCGAAGTGCTGGTGCACGCCCCGTACCTGGTGTGTGCCGCGACGCTCGCGGCTCTGCTTCCGCTGCTCGGGCAGGCGCTGGCCGACGGCGCGCGGTCCGAGTCGCGCGCCGAACTGCGCCGCACGGTGCACAGCGCTGTGAGCTGGGGCCTGTTGCTGGCGGTGGGGGTGTTCGTGCTCGGGGTGGGCGGCCGGTTCGCGCTGACTCCGCTTCCGGTGGCCGTCGCGCTGCTCGTCCTCACCGTCCGGACGGGCCGCCGGCGCCGGAACGGCGGTGCGGCGTTCGCGCACGCGGTACTGGCCTGCGGCATCGCCGGGGCGCTCGGCTACGGGGGCGACTACGTGGCCGTGACCCTCCTGTCCTGCGCGGCCGGTGAGTGCTCCACCGGGGGCCTGACCGGCCGGATGCTCTATCTCGGGCTCAGTTCGCTGCTTCCGCTGCTGGTGGCGGCGTGTGTGCCCACGGTGCGCAGGGGGCGTCGCCCGGTGCCGGTCCCGGCGCCCGGCGGTCCGTACGGGACGCCGGAGTACCTACCGCCGGAGTTCATACCGCCGGGGTTCACGCCTCCAGGGTTCACGCCTTCGGGATCCGCGCCTCCGGGGCCCCCGCCTCCGGGGTGTACGCCTCCGGGATCCCCGGCGTCGGATCCGCCGGCGCGGCCGCTGTGGCCGGGCCCGCTGCCACAGCCGGGGGCACAACCGGACCCGACAGCGGGCCCGACGCCGGGGGCCCGGCCGGGTCCGCGGCAGGGGGCGCGGACCGGGACACCGCCGCAGCCGCCGCCCGGATCGCCGCAGCCACCGCAGCCACCGCAGCCACCGCAGCCACCGCGGCAGCCACGGTCGCCGTGACCGCCGTGACCGCCGTGACCGCCGTAGCCGTCATGACCGCCGTGGCCTCCGCCGGGTCAGCGCGGGCGGCCGGGCCCGCCCGCACCGCACCGGGCCCGGACACCGCACCGCCCCCGGACTCAGCACCGGCCCCGCGGCGCGTCAGGATCCGCGGGCATCCCAGGGACCAGTGGCCCGCCCCAGGGATCACTGGCCGTCGCAGGACCGACCCGCGGACGTCGCAATCAGCAGCGGACGTCCCAGGACCCGCGAGCCCGGCACCGGACCCGCGAGCCCGGCACCGGCTCCGCGAGCGCCTCAACTGCCGCCTCGCCGCCCGGTGTTCGAGCCGCGGGCCTCCGCAATGGGCCTCCGCAATCGGCCCACAGGGCTGCAACCGGCCGATCCGGCGCGGCGTCTCCTTGATCAGTTGTTCGATCGGCCCACCGCCGCAGGAGGAGAACCACCCGTGAACGCGCTCAAGTCCAGACCCACCCGCCGTGCGCTGCTCGTCGCCGGTGCCGGTACGGCACTCACCGCCGGACTGACCGGCGGAACGGCGGCAGCCGCGGCTCCGGCCGCGAGCCGGAACGGTCACGAGGTCACCCGGCGGCTGCGCGCCCTGGAGCGCGAGCACTCCGCGCGCCTCGGCGTCTACGCGCGCAACCTCGCCACCGGCGCCACCGTGCTGCACCGTACGGACGAGCGCTTCCCGGTCTGCTCGCTCTTCAAGACGCTCGCCGCGGCGGCCGTACTGCGCGACCTGGACCGGAGCGGCGAATTCCTGGCCAAGGTCGTCCACTACACCGAGGACGAACTCGACAAGACCTGGTCGCCGGTCACCGGGCTGCCCGAGAACCTCGAACACGGGATGACCGTCGACGAGCTGTGCCACGCCGCCATCACCCGCAGCGACAACTCGGCCGGCAACTTCCTGCTGCGCGAACTCGGCGGCCCCGGCGCCATCACCCGGTTCTGCCGTTCCATCGGGGACGACAGGACCCGGCTCGACCGCTGGGAGCCCGAGCTGAACTCGGCGGAGCCGTGGCAGTGGAAGGACACCACCAGCCCGGGCGCCATCGGACGTACGTACGCCCGGCTCGTCGTCGGTGACGTGCTCGAACCGCACGACCGGGAGCGGCTGACCGGTTGGCTGCTGGCCAACACGACCAGCGGCGAGCAGTTCCGCAAGGGCCTCCCCGCCGACTGGACGGTCGCCGACAAGACCGGCGCGGGCGGTTACGGGACGACCAACAACGCGGGCGTCGCCTGGACACCCGACGGGGCGCCCGTCGCGCTCGCCGTCCTCACCACGAAGTTCCACCAGGACGCCGGGAACGACCGCGCGCTGGTCGCCGGGACGGCGGAGCTGCTGGCCGGGGCCCTCGGCTGACCCCGGGCATCCCACATGACCTCCGGCATCCCCCGTGCGGTGGACGGGCAGCCTCAGGGCGACGGTGATCTCAGCCCGGCGGCAGCACTCCGCGGCGCGGCGGGGCCGGCCGGACGGGAAGGAGGCGGTACGTGATCCAGCAGCCGAGCGCGGCGGAGGAGGCCGGACGGCTGGGGCTGGCCTGCGAGCTCGTCGCGAAACGGACGCTGGACAGCGACTGGCTGCCCGCGTTCGAGGCGGTGCCGCGCCATCTGTTCGTGCCGGACGTCATCTGGCCCGGCAGTGCGAGCGGCGACCGGCCCTGCGACCGCGTCGTGCGCGGCGAGGACCCGGCCGCCTGGTGGACCGCGGTGCACACGGACGTGCCCATCACCACGCAGTGGGACGACGGCGCGTACACCGGGCCCGGCACCGGCAAGGTGCCGACCTGCTCCAACTCCATGCCGTCCATGGTGTTCTCGATGCTCCGCGCGCTGGCCGTCGAGGAGGGCGGCCGGATCCTGGAGATCGGCACCGGAACGGGGTGGAACGCGGCGCTCCTCGCGCACCGGGCCGGCGGGGCGAACGTCGTGACCGTCGAGGTGGACGACGGGCTCGCCGCCTCGGCGCGGTCCCGCCTGGAGGCCGCCGCGGCGCGTACGGGCGACACGGTGCCGGTCACCGTCGTCGGGGACGGCGCCGACGGGCATCCGGCGCTCGTCCCGTACAGCCGGGTCATCGCGACCTGCTCCGTCGAACGCGTTCCGGCGCAGTGGCTCGCGCAGTGCGCCCCGGGCGCGGTGATCGTCGTGCCGTGGGGACCGGCGTACGGCGGCGAGGGCATCGCGCGGCTGACGGTGCGCGAGGACGGCTCGGCCGACGGGCCGTTCACCGCGTCCTCCGCGTTCATGCGGTTGCGCGGGCAGCGCGAGGACCGGCCGCCGCCCGGCGCCTACCTCTCCCGGCCGTGGCCCGGCGGGGGGCGCCGGAGCAGCACCGGGCTCTCCCCGGAGCTGGTCGGCGGCTGGAGCGCGATGTTCGCGATCGGGGTGCGGGTGCCCGGCCTGTTCTGCCGGACGGGCGGCCGGCGACGGGACGGCTCGTACCGGATGTGGCTGTACGACACCGGGGTGACGAGCTGGGCGACCGCCGACCACACGCCCGGCCGCGACGCGTACTCGGTGGTGCAGTCCGGGCCGCGCGCGCTCTGGGACGAGCTGGAGGCGGCCTGGGACTGGTGGCAGGGGCACGGGGAGCCGGGCTTCGACCGCTTCACGCTGACGGTGAGCGCCGAGGGGGAGCAGCGGATCGCACTGGACGAGGAGTCGTGGGTGGTCTGATTCCCCGGTGTGGTGGGCCTGGTGGGTGCGGTGGGCGCGGTGAGCCTGGTGGGCGCGGTGGGCGCGGTGAGCCTGGTGGGCGCGGTGGGCCTGGTGGGCGCGGTGGGCGCGGTGAGCCTGGTGAGCGGGTTGCCGTTGCCTCGGTCCCGGCGTCTCGGGGGCGGGCTCGGGCTCGGCGCCTCGGTCTCGGGGGCGGGCTCGGGCTCGGCGCCTCGGTCTCGGGGGCGGGTTCGGTCTCGGGGCGGTCTCAAAGGCGGGGCGATCTCAGGGGTGGGCGCGGTCTCGGGGGCGGGCTCGGGGCCCGGCCCGAGTCCTGCCCCTCGTACTCCTCAGAACCGGCCGGTCATGAGCCCGGCCCACCCGCGGACCGGCCCGCCACCCGGTGTGCCGTGTCCGGCGGAGGCACTGATTCCGCGGCCGGCGGCGGTCCGGGCGGGGTGCCGTCGCCGAACGGGCGCCCGCCCAGCTCCTCCCGGTGGTGCGGGGTCAGCCAGCCGGACAGGTCCGGGCCGCCGGGCACGATGCGGGTCGGGTTGATGCCCTCGTGCACCTGGTAGTAGTGCCGCTTGATGTGGTCGAAGTCGACGGTGTCGCCGAAGCCCGGCGTCTGGAACAGATCGCGGGCGTATCCCCACAGCACCCGGTCCTCGGTGATCTTGAACCGGTTGCACTTGAAGTGGCCGTGGTAGACGGCGTCGAAACGGACCAGGGTCGTGAAGAGCCGGATGTCGGCCTCGGTGATGGTGTCCCCGACCAGGTAGCGGCGGTCGGCGAGCCGCTGCGACACCAGGTCGAGACGGTGGAAGAGGGCGCGGAAGGCGTCGTCGTACTCCTCCTGGCCACTGGCGAACCCGCACTTGTAGACGCCGTTGTTGACGTCGCGGTAGATGCCGTCCATGACGGCGTCGATCTCGTCGCGGAGCGGTTCCGGGTAGAGGTCCGGCGCCCCGGGCCGGTGCAGCGCCGTCCACTCGGTCGCCAGGTCGAGGGTGATCTGCTGGTAGTCGTTGGTGACCAGCTTGCCCGTGGGCACGTCGACGACCGCCGGGACGCTGATGCCGCCCGAGTAGTCCGGCTCCCGGGCGGCGTACGCCTCACCGAGGAAGCGGATGCCGAGGACCGGGTCCCGGTCACCGGGATCCAGGGTGAACCGCCAACTGCGCTCGTCCTGGATCGGGTCGGTGACGGCCAGCGACAGGGCGTCCTCCAGCCCGAGGAGCCGCCGGGAGACCAGGGCACGGCTGGCCCAGGGACAGGCGCGGCTGACGACGAGCCGGTACCGGCCGGGCTCGACCGGCCAGCCGTGGTCCCTGCCGTCGGCGGTGATGCGGTCGGTGAAGTGGCTCTTGGACCGCTTGAAGGGCTTGTGCCCGTACGCGGCGTTGCCGAGCGTCTTCCCGCCGTCCTCGCCGCCGGCGTCCGTGGTGCCGTCCGTGGTGCCGTCCGTGGGTGCGCTCATCGTGGATCCTTCCGGTGCCGCGGGCGGTACGGCGGCGCGGGCTGCTCCCCCGCGCCGCCTCTTCCAGCTTGTCCGGAATGGGTTCCCCCGTACCGCGGGCCCACCCCTCCCGGGGACGGCCGGGTCACCGTACGGGTGACGGGGCACTGCCGGTGGTGCCGCCGGGCGGCCGGGTCGCGGCGTCCGCGATGCGCTGCGTGAGCTGGGCCTGGGTGGCGTCGCGGTGGGTCGGGTGGAAGGCGAAGACGATGCGGCGCTGCTGGTCGCGGGTACTGAACATGCCGTTGGCGTAGCCGTACTGCTCTCCGGTCTTGCCCCAGACCGTGACCCCGTTGGCGGTGGCCGTCTGGAGGCCGGTGCCGAAGCGGGCGGGGGTGCCGTCGATCATGCGGATGCCCTCGGGCAGCGTGCACATCCGGTCCAGCAGCCGGCGGGGCAGCAGCCGGTCCGAGAAGAGCGCGGTGACGAAGCGGGTCAGATCGTCCGTCGTCGAGATCATCTCGCCCTCGCCGAAGTCCTTGGACGGGTCGATCTCCGTGATGTCCCGCAGCCTGCCGTCGGACATCTCCAGATAGCCGCGCACGTGCGGACCCCGGATCCTCCGCTCGTGCACCGGTACGTCCGTGCCGCGCAGGCCGAGCGGGCGGAGCAGCCGCCCTTCCACCGCCCTGCCGAAGTGGTGCCCGGTCAGCCTCTCGACGACCAGGGCCGCCAGCACGTAGTTGATCCCGCGGTAGTCCTGCGCGGTGCCCGGCTCGAACTTCATCGGGGTCCGGGAGACGGAGGCGACCAGCCGCTCCGGCGTCCAGCGGTCGAAGCGGTGCTCGAACACCGCCTCGGGCGTGCTCAGCTCCGGGTGGCCGACCTCGTCGGGCAGGCCGCTGGTGTGGTTCAGCAGTTGCTCCACCGTGATCGGCGGGAACGCGGCGGGAAGCAGTCCGGGCAGACAGCGCTGCACCGGAGTGGACAGCGCGAGCCGTCCCTCGGCCACCAGCTGGAGCACGACCGTGGCCACGAAGACCTTGGTGATGCTGCCGACGCGGACCTTGTCGTGCGGCCGCACCGGCCGTTCCGAGCGGAGGTCGGCCACGCCCGAGGTGCCGTACCAGGAACCGGCCGAGCCGCTGATCCGTAACTGGACGGCGGTGACCGGCGGATGGTCGAGATCGGCGATCGCGGCGCGCAGGGCGCCGGGGTCCGGGGGCGGGACGGGGACACCGGCCGCGGGGGCCGTTCCCGCGCCGGCCGTCCCGTACGGCGGACCCGGGGGCGAACCGGGGGGTCCTGCCGCGTGTGCCGGGCGCGCGCCGGTGACCAGGAGCGTTCCGGAGAGGGCGGCACCGGCGCTGAGGAGGCGGCGCCGGGAGAAGGAGAGGGAAGAGGCCATGCGGCCACTCTGTCCGGAGGGCCCGCCCCGGCCATCAGGGCTGTACCGGAGAGAACCCTGAGAGGAACGGCAACGAACCCGGGGACAGGACCGGGGACAGGAGACGGCGAGGCGGCGAGGCAGGGTGGGCCGGGCGGGGGGCCAGGAGGAAGGGCGGGGGCCAGGAGGAAGGG
Organism: Streptomyces lycii; assembly: GCF_009735685.1. Lineage (GTDB taxonomy): Bacteria > Actinomycetota > Actinomycetes > Streptomycetales > Streptomycetaceae > Streptomyces > Streptomyces lycii. The sequence goes on from NZ_WHPN01000025.1 coordinate 29,216, forward strand.
ACGGGGCCGAGGGCCGGAAGTCGGGGCCGGGACGCCGGAAGGCGGGGCGGGGGGGCAGAGACAGAGCCGGGCCCGAGGAGAGCAGGACCTGAGCGCCGGTGTGCCGGGCGGCAGCGGACCGGGCGGCGGACACACCGAACGGCATGGGGAGCACTGAACGGCAGCGGACGCACCGGGCGGCGGACGCACCGGAGCCCTGCCACTCGGGCAGGGCTCACGGCAGGGTCGTCGGGCGTGCTTCAGGAGGACCGCCGGCCCGGAGGACCGCCGGCAGGGCCGACAGCAGGGCTCCCGGCAGGCCGTGCGCCGGCGGGGGCAGACCGTCCCGTCGGCAGGACTCCCGGCAGCACGCACACGTACGAGCCGCGTTCAGGGGCGCGCGGACTTCGTCGTCACGCCCAGCGGTACGCCGATCTCCTCCGCCATGACCCGGCCCGCCTCCTCCTCCAGCGAGCCGTCGTCCGGCACACCGTCGGCGTCCGTGTCCAGCCCGTTCAGCTCCTCCAGCGGGCTCTCCGTACGGATGTGGGTGAGCAGCGACTGGAGGGCGCGCAACGCGGCGGAGGCAGTCGGCCCCCAGGTGTTGAAGTACGAGAACTGCCACCACCACAGCGCCTCGCTGACCCGGCCGGCCCGGTAGTGGACCATGCCGTGCCGCAGGTCGGCGATGATGTCGGCGAGGTCGTCGGAGATGCGGTGCGGCACCGGTTCGCTGCGCGGCACGTACGGGTCGAAGACCTCGGAGTAGACGTCCGCCGGGTCGAGCAGGACCGCGAAGCGCTCCCGCAGATCGTCCATGTCGGGCTCCGGGCCGGTGTCCGGCTCGTAGCGCTCGACCGGCACGAAGTCCTCGTGCGCGCCGAGCCGGCCGCCGGCGAGGAGCAGTTGGGAGACCTCCAGCAGCAGGAAGGGGATCGCGCTGCCCGGTTCGTCGCCCTTCGCCACCTCCGTGACCGCGACGAGGAAGCTCTCGATCTGATCGGCGACCTGCACGGCGAAGTCGCCCGGGTCCTGGTGGGTGTCGTGGAGCGTGGCGTCAGACATCGAGAAGTCTTCTCCCTTCGAAGGCACGTCCCAGCGTGACCTCGTCGGCGTACTCCAGGTCTCCCCCGACAGGGAGCCCGCTGGCCAGTCGCGTGACTTTCAGTCCCATCGGCTTGATCATGCGCGCGAGGTATGTGGCCGTGGCCTCTCCCTCGAGATTCGGATCCGTGGCCAGGATCAACTCGGTGACGGTGCCGTCGGCGAGCCGGGCCAACAGTTCTCGTATACGCAGATCGTCCGGGCCTACACCTTCGATCGGGCTGATCGCTCCGCCGAGCACGTGATACCGCCCGCGGAACTCCCGGGTGCGCTCGATCGCGACGACATCCTTGGGCTCCTCCACCACACAGATGACCGCCGGATCACGGCGCGGGTCCTGGCAGACCCGGCACTGCTCCTCCTGCGCCACATTGCCGCAGACGGCGCAGAAACGAACCCGGGCCTTGACCTCCGTCAGCGCGTGCGCGAGCCGGCGGACGTCCGCGGGCTCGGCCTGCAGGATGTGGAAGGCGATCCGCTGCGCGCTCTTGGGACCGACGCCGGGCAGCCTGCCCAACTCGTCGATGAGGTCCTGGACCACGCCTTCGTACACGAGTCGCCGTCTCCTTCTTCTTCCTGCTTCGCTCGTACGCTAGTCGGCCGCCGCTAAAGCCCGGATCAGCGGCGGAACGGGGCCGGGGCCGCCGCTCCGGAAGGCCGGGGCGCCGGGCCGGTCCCGGTCAGATGCCGAGCCCGGGCATGCCACCGAGGCCCTGCGCCAGCGGGCCCAGCTTCTGCTGCTGGAGCTCCGCCGCGGCGGCATTCGCGTCGCGCACCGCCGCCAGCACGAGGTCGGCGAGCGTCTCGGCCGTCTCCGCCGGGGAGGCGTCCTCGTCGTCCACCGCCTTCGGGTCGATGACGAGGCCCTGCAGCTCCCCGGCACCGTTCACCGTCGCCTTGACGAGGCCCCCGCCCGCGGAGCCCTCGACGGGCGTCTCGGCCAGCTCCTGCTGGGCCGCGGCGAGGTCCTGCTGCATCTGCTGGGCCTGCTGCAACAACTGCTGCATGTTGGGCTGGCCACCACCGGGAATCAACGCTTCACTCCTGGCACTCGACAACGGTTCTGCTCCGACAGCCCGAGCCTACGTGCTCCCGGGGCGGCGCGCCCTACGCCGGGGGAAGGAGTACGCCAGTACGGGACGGGGGCAGGGCACGGGGCACGGCACCCGGTGCCGGAAACCGTACGCGGGCGGGCTGTTACGGGGCCACGGAGGCACGGGGTGCCCGGAGGCGGCGGGGGACGGGGGGGGGAGGGTGCCCGGGGTGGCGGGTGCCTGGGGGTGGCGGGTGGCGGGGGACGGCTCCCGGGGGCGGCGGGTGCCCGCGGAGTTTCCGGGGGACGGCGGGTGCCCGGGGGTGGCGGGGTGCGCGGGACGGTTCCCGGGGGGCGGGGGTGCGCGGTGGGGGCGCAGGCGCGTCACCCGGTCCCCAATGCCGGATGCCCGGTGCGGGAGCCCGGCCAAGCCGGTGCCCGAAGGAGAGCCCGACGCCCGGAGGGGCCCCGACGCCCAGGGAACCCGACGCCCGGAGGGCCCCCGGCGCCCGGGGCCGACCCGCCGCCCCGGGTCCGGCCCCCGGGCCCGGCCCGGCGCCCGCCACTCGTCGTGCCCGTCCTACTCGTCTACTCGCCCTACTCGTTCGTGAACTCCTCCACGACCGTGGCGCCCAACTCCCGGACGATCAGGTCGTGGCTGGACAGGGCCGAGTCGACCAGGTCCGGGTCGTCCTCGGCGGGCATGTCGTCCTCCAGCGCCACCACCGGCCGCCGCGGCTCGCTCCGGGGCTGCGGGCGGGCAGCCGCCGCCATCGCCTCGGAACGCTGGGACGGAGGCCCGGCCTCCGCACCCTGGCGCGACGGCCCGGCCCCGGCTGATTCGGGGGCCGGGGCGGTCGCGACCGACGACGAGACGGCCCCGGAACCGTGCCCGGCACCCGGCCCCGCACCACCGGGCCCGGAACCCTGCCCGCCGGAACCCGCGCCCCAGCCGCCGGGCCCCGGTGCCGAACCGCCGCCCGAGCCGCCGAAGCCCGGGCCACCGCCCGCACCACCCGCACCCGGAACGCCCCCGTCGCCCGGCGCCCCGCCGCCGAAACCGGAACCGCCGCCGAAGCCGCCCTGCGGGGACACACCGGCACCACCGGCCCCACCGCCACCACCACCGGCGCCACCGGAGGGGTCGACCACGGATTCGATCTTCCACTGCACATGCAGCGACTCGGCCAGCGCCTCCCGCAGCACGTCCTCGCTGCCACCGCCGACGAAGCTGTCGCGCGCTCCGGCGTTCGGGAACCCGATCTGGAGCGTGGTGCCGTCGAAGCCCACGACCTCGGCGTTCTGGCTGAGGAGGATCCACGTGAAACGTCGGCGGTTCTTCACCGCCTCCAGGATGTCCGGCCACATCTGCCTGATCTGCGCGGCGCCCTGCACCATGCCCGGGGCCGCGGCGCCGGAGCCCTGGCCGGGTCCGCCGGCGGGCACCGTACCGGCCGCACCTGCCGCACCTGCCACCGTGCCCTGCCCCGCTCCCGACGGCCCGGAGTGTCCCGGACCGCCCTGCGGTGCCGCAGCCCCCGTTGCCTGCTGCTGCGGGCCGGGCTGCCGGCCCTGTCCGGGCGCGGCGGCGGTCGGCCAGCCCCCGGGACGCCGACCCTCTCCGGCCGCCGGGGAGCCC
>NZ_WHPN01000312.1 GCF_009735685.1 Streptomyces lycii
GGTCAGACGATGACGCCCCGAGGTGCCGAACGACTGCTGGTGGTGGACGACGAACCCACCGTCCGCGAACTGCTCTCCGCGACCCTGCGTTTCGCCGGATTCCGCGTCAGCTCCGCGTCGACCGGCGCCGAAGCGGTCGCCGCCGCCACCGGGGAACCCCCCGACCTGGTCCTGCTCGACGTCATGCTGCCGGACATGGACGGCTTCGAGGTCGTGCGGCGGCTGCGGGAAGAGCGCCCGCGCGGCCGTGACGCGCCGCTGCCCGTCCTCTTCCTCACCGCCCGGGACCGCCAGGCCGACAAGGTCACCGGGCTCTCCCTCGGCGCCGACGACTACGTCACCAAGCCCTTCGACCTGGAGGAACTGATCGCCCGGATCCGCGCGATCCTCCGCCGCACCACAGGCCACCGGGCCGACCTGCTGGCCGTGGGCGCGCTCACGCTCGACACCGAGGGGCACCAGGTGACCCGGTCCGGCCTGCCGGTGCGGGTCTCCCCCACCGAGTTCCGGCTGCTGCGCTACCTGATGGACAACGCCGGGCGCGTGGTGTCCAAGGCCCAGATCCTCGACCGCGTGTGGGCGTACGACTTCGGGGGCGACGCCAGCATCGTCGACACCTACATCTCCTACCTGCGGCGGAAGGTCGACACCGAGGAGCCCAAGCTCATCCACACGGTGCACGGCGTGGGCTACGTGATACGCGAGCCCCGGCAGTGAGGCAGCTGCTGGGCCGGTTCTCGCTGCGCGCCAAACTGCTGCTGCTCACCGCCGGTCTGCTGCTGTCCGGGCTCGGCCTCACCAGCGCCGTCGTCTCCGACCACCTGGAGCGCTACCAGGTCGACCGGATCGACAGCCAGCTCCGCTCCCTCACCGCGCTCGTCTCCCGCGTGCCGGCCACCGGCCCGCCCGACCTGGGGAGCGCCACGGGCCGCCCCGAACTGCTCCGCCCCGGGCTCGACCTGTTCGGCGCGCCGTATCTGGCGTATCTGGACACCGGCGGCGCGGTCACGGGTGACGTCCACTCCCCCCGGCCGGCCAGACCGGTTCTGCCGCAGCGGGACACGCTGCGTACGGTCCCCACCACGGGGGAGGCCGTCGACCTGCCCGCCGCCGACGGCTCGGGCCGCTGGCGTGCCGTGGCCCGGCCGACGACCGGACGGGAGGGAACGGTGATCGCGGCGGCGCCGCTCGCCGAGGTGGAGGCCACCATCTCCCGGCTCCGGACCAGCAGTCTGGTCAGCGGCGCCGCGCTGCTCGTCCTGCTGACCGCGGCAGGCTGGTTCGCGCTCGGCCGGGGCCTGCGGCCGCTGCGGCGCATCGAGCACACGGCGGCCGCGATCGCCGGCGGTGACCTCGCCCGTCGCGTGCCCGAACTCGCCGCACCGCACACCGAGATCGGGCACCTCGCGGCATCCCTCAACACCATGCTCGGCCAGCTGGAGCAGGCGTTCGCCGACCGGGCCGCGTCGGAAACCCGGATGCGCACCTTCCTCTGGGACGTCAGCCACGAACTGCGCACCCCGCTCTTCGGCATCAAGGGCACAGCCGAGCTGTACCGGATGGGCGCGCTGCCCGAGCGGGCCGACGTCGAGGAGGCGATGGGCCGCATCAACCGCGAGGCGTCCCGGCTCACCGCTCTCACCGAGGACCTGCTGCTCCTCGCACAGCTCGACGAGGCGCCGGAAGCACAACTCGATCCGGCGCCGATGGACCTGCGCACCCTCGCGGGCGACGCCCGGCACGACCTGCGCGCCCTGGACCCGTCCCGCACCGTCCGGCTCACGGGTCCGGACGGCGACGGCCCGCCCGCCCCGGCCCCCGTCCACGCCGACGAGGCCCGGCTCCGGCAGGTCGTCAGCAACCTCGTCGGCAACGCCGTCGCCCACACCCCGCCCGGCACCCCGGTCCGCATCGGCGTGGGCAGCACGGGCGGTCACGCCGTACTGGAGGTCGCCGACGGGGGTCCCGGCATGACGGCCCGGGAAGCGGACCGCGTCTTCGACCGCTTCTACCGCACCGACCGTTCCCGGAACCGCTCCGGCGGCGCCGGCACCGGGCTCGGGCTGGCCATCGCCCGGTCCCTCGCCCGCGCCCACCACGGCGACATCCGCCTGGACACCTCGCCCGGCGAAGGCGCCCGCTTCCGGCTGACCCTGCCGCTGCCCGCCCCGGACCAGCGCTGAAGCACCGCAGGGCCGGGGATCTCCGGAGCCTGCCGTGTCCCCGGCCCGTCCGCCGCCGGGGAACGACCTCCCGCATACCTGCGCAGGCATGTCCCGCATACATGCGTAGGCCAGATAGATGCTTTTGCATTAACACGCGTTTGCAAGTAACGTCGCTGAAGCGGGTGGCGCACGGCGCGCCTGCGCCTCCCGGGCAGTCCGGGCGCCGGCGTGCCGGGACGCCCCCGCCGGGAGAGGCTGGGCACGCAAGCGAACCACTGGGAAACCCGAGAAAGGGGACGCCGCACATGCAGCTCGACCTGAACGGCCGCACGGCACTGGTCACCGGATCCACCCAGGGCATCGGCGCGGCGATCGCGGCCGGTCTGGCCCGCGCCGGGGCACGGGTCGCCGTCAACGGCCGCAGCGAACAGCGGGTGCGGGACGCCGTCGCGCGCCTGGCCCGGGAGGTGCCGGGCGCGGACTTCGTGCCCGCCGTGGCCGACGTGTCCACCGAGGACGGGGCGCGCCAGGTCGGCGAGGCCGTGCCGGACGCGGACATCCTGATCAACAACCTCGGGATCTTCGGCTCGGCCGACGCGCTGGAGATCAGTGACGAGGAGTGGCGGCGTTACTTCGAGGTGAACGTGCTGGCCGCCGTCCGGCTCACCCGCCTCTACCTCCCGCGCATGACCGCACAGGGATGGGGACGCGTCCAGTACATCGCCAGCGACTCAGCCGTCGTCGTCCCGGAGGAGATGATCCACTACGGCATGTCGAAGACAGCGCTGCTCGCCGTCAGCCGGGGATTCGCGAAGAAGGCCGCGGGCACCGGAGTCACCGTCAACTCGGTGATCGCCGGCCCCACGCACACCGGCGGCGTCGAGGACTTCGTCCACTCGCTCGTGGACCCGGACCTTCCCTGGGACGAGGCCCAGCGGGTCTTCATGCGCGAGCACCGCCCGCAGTCGCTGCTGCAACGGCTGATCGAGCCGGAGGAGATCGCCAACATGGTGGTCTACCTCAGCTCCGACCAGGCCTCGGCCACGACCGGCGGCGCCCTGCGGGTGGACGGCGGCTACGTCGACTCCATCCTGCCCTGAGGCCCCCGGCCCCGGCCGGCCGAAGAGCCGCCGCCGGGTCCGGTGCAGGCCGCGGCACGAGGGCACGGCGGGACCACCGCCGGCCCGCGGACCGGGAACCGGGCCGGCCGGTGCCGGGCGCGGAGCAGCCCGGACAGCATCCGCGCCGCGGCAGAACCGCGGCCGAAGGGCGACCGGGCCGCGGCCGACCGCCACCGGGGAGGACCCCCGCGGCGCCGGCACCCCGCATGGGAGCATGACGCCATGGCGCGACCGAAGAACCAGGCCGAGCGGCGGATCCAGTTGATCGCCGCGGCCACGCGGGCCGTCCTGGAGCACGGCTCCACCGGGGCGCGACTGGCCGACATCGCACAGAACGCGGGCCTGACCTCCGCCTCGGTTCTCTACTACTACCCGGACATCCGGGAACTCTTCACCGCCGTCTTCGAGCGGGGCAGCGCCGAATACTGCCTGCGCCGTGAGCGGTACGTCGCCGAAGCGGCGACCGCCGCGGAAGCACTCGGCGCCTGCGTCCGCTCCGGCGTCCCCCGCCCGGGAGTCACCGAGGAGACGAGCCGCCTGCTGTACGAGCTGGCCCCCATCGTGCTGCGCAACGAGGCCGCCGCCGCCCGCAACAACACCTTCATCGCGCGCCAGGCCGCGCTGTACGAAAAGGTGCTCCGCGACGGGCAGGAGTCGGGGGACTTCCGCCTGGCCGGACCCGCGGAGACCCTGGCGCGCGGCTTCGTGGCGCTCGAGGACGGCTACGGCATGGACGTGCTCACCGGCGCGGCCCCGGCCGACGAGGTGGAGCAGGCTCTGCTGCTCCACGCCCGCGTCATGACCGGAACGTCCGGGATCCGCTGACCCGTTGTTCCACGCGGCCGCGGGCGCCGGGGCCCGTACCGGCGCCCGGCGCCCGCCGCCACCCGCCGCGGCCCGGCCGTGCGCTCAGCCGCGCAGCAGCCGGTCGGTGAAGGAGTTGCCGAAGACCCGGTGCGGGTCGAGCCGGTCCAGGACGCCGATCGCCCGCTGCCACCGTTCGCTGCCGTACGACGCGGGCACCACGGACCCGATGACCTCCTCGTCGTCCCAGGCCGCGGTGTCCGTGTAGCCCCAGCCCTTGGACCACTCGACCCGGGCCAGGGCGTGGCCGCCGTCGAAGGTGTCCAGCAGGAAGCGTTCCAGCTCCCGGTAGAACTCGGGGGCGCCCGGCGTGGTGGGCAGGGTCAGCACGTCGATCCACACCGCGCAGTCGTACTCCGGGTGGCCGGGGTGCGGGCGGACCGCCGACAGCAGCGGCGGCCCGGCACCGGGCGCGGCGCACTCCGCGGGCTGGTCCAGTCCGCCGGCCCGGATCTCCACCTGTCCGTTCACGGGGTACCGTCCCGCCGCGGCCCAGGCCGCCAGACGCTCCCGGTAGAAGCCCGCGAACTCCGAGACGACGCGCTGGAGATCGGACCGCCGGGTGAGGATCGCGTAGCCGTTGGCGGTCTCCCGGAGCGTGGTGGGGCGCAGGTAGAACAGCAGGTGGTGGGAGGCGCCCCACAGGTCCGCCGCCAGGGTGGCGGTCAGCCCGGTCGCCGCGACGGTGTACTGCGCGGCGCCGAGGGCCGGGGCGAGATACCAGGCCGCGTCGCCCACCATCCGCCCGGCCAGCCGGGCGACCGTGGTGGGCACCGAGTCGCTGAAGGGGTAGTTGTACGGGCCGTGCACCTTCCTGGCCGTGACCGGACGCTCCGGGCTGAGGCTCCACACCTTCAGCCAGGGCCGGTCGGTGAACGCGAACCAGATCGCCTCCACCCGCCCGGACTCGTCCACGAAGTCGGCGAAGGTGTTCCCCCGGGCGGCCAGTTCGCTGCCGGGGGCGGCGAAGAGTTCGCCGGCGGTGACGTCGACGCGGCTGAGACAGCGCATCGGCGTCTCCTCCCCCGCCTGGAGGACCACCTCCACCACCAGGGAACGCCCCACGTGAGCGGCGAGCGCCTCGCATTCCTCGTCCACGCCGCGGTGGTACGTCCGCAGCACGTACTCGCCCCGGTCGGCGTCCCACACCACGGCGGTCAGGGACAGGATCAGATTGCTCAGGCTGCCGTAGGTGTGCCCCGGCCGGGCGGTCTCGCCCACGGCGGGAACGCTCGTGCCGTGGGCGTCGATGGCCAGCGTTCCGCCCAGGGTCAGCTCACCGGGCGCCGGGGTGTTGGTGACGCCGAGCCCGTGCCCGGCGAGGAAGGCCATCAGGGTCTCCAGCAGCACCCCGGTCTGCGCTCGTACGGCACCGGCCGCCCCCGGGGGCGCGGGAACCGTCTCCATCGCGGTGAGGTGCTCGGTGGTGTCCAGCAGCAGCACCCGGGCGTCGGGTCCGGTGGCCGGCGTGACGGTCAGCGGGGACCAGGTGTGGGACTTGCCGCGGGCGCGCAGCCGCCAGCCGTTGGCGTGGGCCCAGTTGGCGAGGTCGGCGAGGTCCTGCCCGCTCCGGGGAGCGCAGACCCACAGGCCCTCGTGGGTGATTTCACCGGCCCAGTTGATGTACGGGGCGCGGTGGGCCGTCAGTTGGGCGGGCAGTTCGGGCGGCGCCGCGGCAGCCGGGGCGGGGGCCGCGGACGCCGGGGCGGCGCCGCTGATCACCGTGCCCAGGGGGCCGCCGAGCGCTCCGGCCACCGCGGCGGCGCGCAGGACGCCACGCCGGGTGGGGCGGCCGGGAGCCGCGGGAGGGCCGGAGGAGGAAGAGGAGGCGTCGGGGGACGGGGAGGAAGAAGTTAACGGATCCGCCATGACGTGACGGTACGCGGCCCTCCGCCCCGCGGAGAAGGTCCGGGAGGCGAATTCGTCGGCCGGGTCTGCGCGGCACCTGCCCTCCGCCTTACCCGCCACCGGCTTCCCGCGGCGGTACGGGTGAGGCGCGTGCCCGGCCCGGCACGCGCCGCGCGGGCGGCCGGCGGCCCCGGGACCCCCCGGGACCCGGCACCCGGCGTCACGGCACCACGGGGACACCCGGATTGACCAGGCCCGCGCCGCCCTCGAATGTGTTGTCGGCCATGACGGTCGTGGGACAGCTGTCACTGTGGTCGAAGGCGTGGACGGCGTAACGGCCGGTGCCGGTGGCCCCGGTCAGATCGGCGTGGTTGCCGCGGAAGACCGTGCCGCAGCCCCAGCCGGGGTCCTGGGTGTGCACTTCGAAACCGTTGTTGGTGGTGTTGCTGCCCCTGTTGTTCTCGATGACATAGCCGTTGCCCTTCACATCCACCCACGAGTCGTCGTAGTTCTTCCCCGTCAGGCCCGTGCCGTCGAAGGTGTTGCCCGCCACCCGGCCGCCGGTCGTGCCCTCCTTGAGGTCCACCGCCTCGCCGCCCACCCCGGGCCCGATGGTGTTGTCCAGGATCTGCACCCGGTCGCTGCGGTCGGTGAGCGTGTTGGCCGTGCCGACGTACACGCCCTCGCCCATCCCCCGGCCGTCCTGCCCGGTGTCGTGGATCCGCGAGTTCCTGATCACCCCGTCGCTGCTGGAATTGCGGAAGTGGACTCCTTCCATGGTCAGGTCGTGGACGGTGACGGAGTCCACCACGACCCCCGGGGCCGCGTCGATCATGATGCCCTTCTGGGCATGGGTGAGGGTGATGCCGCGTACCGTCCAGTGGGCGGCGCCGTTCAGGTGCAGGACGTTGCCGCCACCGGAGCCGCTGCGCAGTACGGCCCGCGGGGAGCCGGTCAGGGTGATCCGCGCGTCGGCGCGAGCGGCCGTGAACGCCTTGAAGTTGCCGGTGTAAGTGCCGTCGGCGAGTTCCACGGTGTCACCCGGGGCCGCCGTCTCCAGGGCCGCCCGCAGCTCGGGGGCCGTCGAGACATGGATGACCGAGGTCTGGGAGGCCGAAGCGCCGACCGTGGCGGACGTCGCGACGGCGGCGGTGAGGGCGGCGCTCAGGAGCACGGGGCGGAGACGCATGGGGGGACCGGCCTTCCCAACGGGGCGGAACGGGCGCTGGGGCACCCGGCGGGCGATGGACGCGCGCGCCAAGCCTGACGCACCCACGGGCCGGAGTTCCAGACCGGGACCGGGACGAGGCCCGGGCGGGCCGCGGACGCCGCCGCCGGACCGCCGCACGGCCCCGGCCCGTTCGGCGCGGACCCCCGCGCTCGACCCGGCGGTGCCGGAGGGAGCCGGCACCCGCCCGGCCGCTACCATCACGCCCCATGGACACAGCCGTATACCTGCTGGTCGCGGTCGTCGCTCTGCTCGGGGCCTCGATCGAGTGGAAGCTCGGCCGGACCGACCGCAGGATCGCCCGGGTGGAACAGAAGGTCGATCTGATGTTGGAACATCTGGACATCCGGCCCGCCGGACCCGGTCTGGACCGGGTCGGGGCGCTGCTGCGGGACGGCAAGCAGGTCGCGGCCGTCAAGGCCTACCGCCGGATCACGGGTGCCGGCCTCCTGGAGGCCAAGGAGGCCGTCGACCGGATGGCGGCGGCCGGCGACGGGCGGGCCTCCGCCGGACAGCCCGCCGGCAAGCCGGTCAGCCCGGGTGGTTCGCAGGGTCGATGATCCTGTCCAGCACCTCGCGCACCGCGGAGAAGGCGGCGAAGTTCATGCTCGCCGCGAAGGCTTCGGCACGGTCCGCGTCGCCGGCCTGTTCTCTCGACCCCGCTTCCCGCTCGGCCGCCCAGTCACGGGCGGCCCGGATGCGGCGCAGCAGTTCATCGGCGTCAACGACATCGCTCATACCCTGCGCCTACCCGGACCCGGCCGCGCCCATCCCCCGGCCTCGTTCCGCCGGCCCAGCGCGCGGCCGTCACGGGCTGGTGAAGTCCGGGAGCGTGAGGGACCCGTCCGCTGCCAGTGAGAAACCGGGGTTGTGCGCGATTTCCCAGGCATGGCCGTCCGGGTCGAGGAAGATTCCCGCATAGCCGCCGTACGACGTCGTCTCCGCGGGGCGGGTCACGGTGGCCCCTCCCCGCTCCGCCGCCGCGAGGAGGTCGTCGACCTCCGCCCGGGACCGGACGTTGTGGGCGAGGGCGATGCCGCCGAAGCCGTCGGCGCGGGTGTCCCGCACGCCGCAGTCCCGCGCGAGCTTCTCCCGGCTCCACAGGACGAGCGCCATCGCGCCGGCCTGGAAGAAGACCGTCTCCTCGACCTCCTGTCCGCGCCACCCCAGATGCTCGTAGAACGCCCGGGCACGGGCGAGGTCCTCGACGCCCAGGGTGATCAGACTCACGCGCTGTTCCATCCGCTCAGCCTAGCGGCGCGGGCCGCGCGGACGGCTCAGGCGCGGTTCAGGAGTACGGGGAAGGAGTCCAGATCGTTCTGGGTGAGCACCGGGAGGTTGCGGATGTCCCGCGGCGGCACCGCCGGGCGCAGCCCGGGGAAGCGGCCGAACAGCGCCGGCAGCGCGATCGCCGCCTCCAGCCGCGACAGTGCCGCGCCGGGGCAGATGTGCGGGCCGTGGCCGAAGGAGATGTGCCGGACCGGGGTGTCGCGGTGGATGTCGAAGGCGTCGGCGTCCGGGCCGTGCGCGCCGGTGTCGCGGCCGATGGCGCGGTAGGAGATGACCACTCCGTCGCCGCGCCGGATGACGGTGCCGCCGACGTCGATGTCCTCGGTGGCGAAGCGCATCAGCAGATGGGTGGTCGGGGTGTCCCAGCGCAGCGTCTCCTCGATCACCGCCTCCCAGCCCGCTTCGCCCTCCAGGACCGTCCTCAGCTGGTCGGGGTGGGTGAGCAGCGCCCGTACGGCGTTGAGGATCAGCCCGATCGTCGTCTCGTGCCCGGCCGCCACCAGGGCCTTGAGGTTCCCGACGACCTCTTCCGCGGTCAGAGGCTCCCCTCCCTCGTCGGCGAGGATCAGGGCGCTCGTCAGGTCGGTGCCCGGCGCGGCCGTCTTCTGCCGGACCACGTCGGTGAAGATCGCGTCCAGCTCCGCGATGACGGCCAGTCGCTCGTCCTGCGGGGTGAGGACCGAGAAGAAGGCGGTGTAGAGGGTCCGCAGCCTGGGGTGCAGCGCGGGGTCGACTCCCATCAGGTGGCTGATGACGGACATGGGCAGCGGGTGGGCGAAGTCGGCCTTGAGGTCGACGGGACGGCCGTCGCCGCCCCGGTCGCCGAGATCGTCCAGGAGCCGGCCGGTGATGCCGCCGATCACGGGCCGGAGTTCTTCGAGCCTGCGCGGGGTGAGGGCCTGGGCCGTCTTCGTACGGAGACGGCGGTGTTCGGCGCCGTCCACGGTGAACATGGAACGCCCGGTGTCGATCATGCCGATGAGCGGCCACTCGTCGGTGACCCGCCCGCTCTGCCGGAGCGACCACTGGTCGATGTCCTTGACCAGACGGCTGTCCGTGAGCAGCCGGCGCGCGAGCGCGTGCGCGGTGACGGACCACGCGGGCACGCCGAGGAGTTCGATCCGCGCGAGCGGGCCCGCGGCGCGCAGCCGCGCGGTCTCGGCGTCCAGGTCCCGGACCATGGGGTCGATCGCCAACGGGCAGCCGGGGCCCGGGGTGCCGGCTGCGGGACCGGCGGTCATCGGCTTCCTCCGGGCACGGGCGGCACACCTCTCGGACGCTTCGGCATCGGGCGGCTGACGTACGGGAACCCGGGCGCATCCTAGGTGCGGGCCGCCAAGACCCGCCAGACGCCGGCCGGCCGGAAGCACGCCGGCGCCCCGGGGCCCGGGTGGAACGGTGTCCACNGCCGGCCGGGTGCTGCTGCGGGAGGATCAGTAGGGCCCGTTGACGTTGTCGATGGAGCCGTAGACGTCGGCGGCGTAGTTGCAGGCCGCGACGATGTTGGCGACCGGGTCCGACTGGTCGTTCGCGGTGCCCTCGACGTGGTAGGCGTCGAAGGTCGGCTTGATGACCTGGAGCAGGCCGATGGACGGGGTGCCGTTCTGGGCGTTGATGTCCCAGTTGTTGGTGGCGCTCGGGTCACCGCCGGACTCCCGCATGATGTTGCGGTGGATGCCCTCGTAGGTGCCCGGGATGCCGTTGGCGGACATGATGTCCAGCGCCTCACGGATCCAGCCGTCCAGGTTGTCCGGGTAGGACTGCGAGGCGGCCTGCTGCGCACCGCTCTCCGGCTCCCCGCTCTTCTCCGCCCCGCCGGCGGACTTGTCCGCCTCACCGGTCTTGCCGCTCTCGGACTGCTGCGCGGCGAGGGTGAGCTTCTGGCCCGGGAAGATCAGGTGCGGGTTGTCCCCGACGGTCTCCCGGTTGGCCTCGTAGACCGTCTCCCAGCCGCCCTCGACGTCGTGGCCGACGGCGATGCGGTGCAGCGTGTCGCCGGCCGCGACGGTGTAGGAGCCGGTGGCCGCGGGCTTCTTGCCGGACTTCTCGTCCTGCGCCGGCTCGGCGGGCTTCTTCGCACCCTGCTCCGCCTGGTCCCCGGAGCCGGTGTCGATGTCCGGGGCGCCGCTGTCCTGCTGCAGGCCGGCGGCCGGGCCGCAGGACGGCCAGGCGGTCGGGCCCTGCTGCGCGAGCAGCTTCTCGGCGGCGGCGATCTGCTGGTCCTTGGTCGCGAGGTCGGCGCGCTCCGCGTACTCGGTGCCGCCGACCGCTTCCCAGCTGGACTGCTGGAACTGCAGGCCGCCGTAGAAGCCGTTTCCGGTGTTGCTGGACCAGTTGCCGCTGCTTTCGCATTCGGCGACCTTGTCCCACACGGAGACGGGGGCGGCGTTCGCGGTGCCGGCCGCGAACAGCGGCGCCGCGAGTCCCGCGCCACCGGCCGTGAGGACGAGGCGCGAGAGATTACGGGAGTTCAGCGGTCCGTTCGGACGGCGATGACGGCCACGAGCCATGGGGGGTTTCCTCTCCGAGCGCCTGCGAGGTGAGCTGTCGGATTCGGGCTGGAGTTGCCCGGCCGTCCCGCGGCATTGGAACACCGTGAGTCCGGCTTCACCCCAAGCCGTGCACGCCTGAGGCGCGGCACGGCACGTACCTGGTTTCCCCGCTCCTGCCGATTCGACTACCGCGTGTCCTCCGGCCGGGCGGCAGGATTCGGCGTCCCGGCGGCGGAGCCCCCGCCACAGGCGGCGGGGGCGAGGACACATAAACACAACCGATTTGGGGAGACAAGGCGCGGGAATGCCATTGGATTCATGCGCCGAGTTTCGTTCCTGTATTTCGGACACGGTATGCGCTGGATCATTAGCTGCGCGTCATAACGTAAATGTTCGGCACCCCCTCAAGGTGCTGCGACCGGGGGAAAGTTGACGGAATTCCAGCGAACGGCCTTCCGCTCCGCCGTCTTCGCGCCGGGCCGCCATGTGATGCCCGGCACAATTCCGGGGAGGGCTCTCTTTACTTCTCGCCATTCAGGTCGCTAGCGCCCCTTTGCGGCCACATTGCGAATAAGTCGGACATGTGGCGCTCGTGGCGGTGTCTTCGCCGCCCTCTCCCTCCCGGCTGTCCGGCCGGGAGGGATCCGGGAGGGAACGGGCGGTCCGGGACCACCGCCCCCCGTGCGGCCGCCCCGGACTCCCTCCGGGACTACCGCTCCGGCCGCCAGGGCAGTACGCGGAAGTCGCCGCTGCCCTTCTTGACCTTCTCGAAGGGTGCGGAGCTGACGCACTTGGGCATGTCGTCGGGGGTCTCCTGGGGGAGGCCCAGCGCCGCCCAGCTGTAGCCGAGCCGGTCGTCCGCGCCGCGGTCGTGCACGGTGATGCCCACCCGCTTGCCCACCGCGTCCGCGAGGTCCCGGTCGCCCTTGGTGACGACTCCGGAGACGACCGCGACCTTCCCGCCGGTGACCAGGCAGTCGACCTCGGCCTCGGCGGACCCGCCCCAGTCGCCCAGATAGTGGCTGAAGCTGAAGGTTCCGTGGGCGCCGAGCGGGTTGTCCCGGTCCTCGGCGTCCAGGTGGGCGTCGAAGGTGAACGTGATGTCGTCGCCGGCGGACCGGTACAGCTTCGCGGTGCCGGTGAGTGCCGCCGCCTCCCGCGTCCGGGGCTCACCGGTGTCGTCCTGGGCCGCCACCGCGGAACCGGCGGCCACGGTGATCATCGTCACGGCGGTGGCGGAGATCACTCGGGTACGGAGAAACGGGCTGCGACTCATCGGCGGGCCTCTCTGGAAGAACGTCGTCCGCCCGGGTCCTCCCGGGCTCGTTCAGCTTTTCCCGCCCGGCCCGCGGGCGCATCGCGCCGGGGAGGGAATCCGGTTCCGCCGGATGGCCGTGCCCCGGCCGCGCCGTTCCGCCCAGCGGCGTACGCGTGCCTCACTCCCCCGGCGGGCACAGCGGTGCCGTGCGGGCCCGTCCGCCCGCGCCCCGGCCCGGTCCGGCGGGGAGATCTGTCGCACACCGGCCGGTGGGAGGCATGAAAGGCGGGGCCGCCGGGTAGCCGCGGGCCGGTCACGCGTAGCGTCACCCGAGCCGGATACGCCTGTACGAGCGCGACACCGCCTCGTCCGACAACGAAGGATCACGAACGTGCCTCCGACAGCTCCCAACCCGCCGATCTACCAGGACCTGGTCGACGAACACGGCGATGTCCTCGCCGAACTCCGACGGGTCATGGAGGAGACGCGGAACGCCGCGGCCGAGGCGCTCGACTGGAGCGACATGCGGGACCCCGCCACCCCGCCGCCGGGGACGTGAGCGCGGGAGCCGCCCGGGTGCCGTGAGCACCCGGGCGGCCCGCTGCCCGCTGTCACGCCCCGCCGAGGTGCCGTTCGACGGTCTCGACCTTGGCGGTGAGGCCGTCCGTGACCCCGTCCCGGATGTCCGCCTTCAGCACGACGCTGACCCGCGAGGAGCGGGCGTGCACGGCCTCGACGGCCCGCTTCACCACGTCCATGACCTCGTCCCACTCGCCCTCGACGCTGGTGAACATCGCGTCCGTGCGATGGGGCAGACCGCTGTCCCGTACGACCCGTACCGCCTCCGCCACCTCCGCCCCGACGTCCTCTCCGGTCCCGATCGGGGTCACGGAAAACGCGACGATCATCGGTGATCACTCCCTTGGCTGGTCGTTCCGCCGCGGCGGCTTGTCGCGGTCGCTTCCCATGGTCTCCGGGAAAGCGGGTCAGATCCGGTAGCGGCGGAGGGCGGGCATGGCACCGGCGAGCGCCAGCATGGCGACGACCACCAGCAGACCGCCTCCCGCGACGGCCGCGCGCGGGCCCAGCGCGGCGCCGCCCGTGCCGTGCAGCAGGTCGGCCAGGCGCGGGCCGCCGGCCACCACCACCGTGAACACGCCCTGCATGCGGCCGCGCATCTCGTCCGTGGCGGCGGACAGGAGAATCGCGCCGCGGAAGACCATCGAGACCATGTCGGCGAAGCCGGCCACCGCCAGGAAGAACACCGCGGCCCACAACCCGGCGCTGAACCCGAAGCCGGCGATCGCGACCCCCCAGACGACCACGGCGGCAATGACCATCCAGCCGTGCCGGCGGGCCCGGGAGAAGGTGCCGGACAGCAGTCCCGCGGCGACCGCGCCGACCGGGATGGCCGCGAACAGCAGCCCGAGCGCGAAACCCTCGCCCCAGGCGGCGTACGTGGTGGCCGCCAGCTGCGGGAAGAGGGCCCGCGGCATGCCCAGCACCATGGCGATGACGTCCGCGAGGAAGGAGAGCAGCAGCACCTGGTGTGCCGCGATGTAGCGGAATCCGGCCACGACCTCGCGCAGCCCGGCACGCCGGGCCGCCGGCCCGGTCAGCGGCGGCAGGGCGGGCAGCCGCCACACCGCCCAGACGGCGGCGCACAGCGCGAGCGCGTCGAGCAGATACAGCTCGGCCAGGCCGATGACGGGTATCAGCGCCCCGGCCAGCAGCGGACCTGCCACCAGGCCCGTCTGCATGACGGTGCTGCCCAGGGCGTTGGCCGCCGGAAGCTCCTCCGCCGGCACGAGCCGGGCGATGGAGGCGCTGCGCGCCGGCGCGTTCAGGCCGAAGAACGCCTGCTGCAGGGCGAGCAGGACCATCAGCGGCACCACGGAGGTGTTGCCGGCCGCGGCCTGCACCCAGAACAGCACCGAGGTGACGGCGATGCCGGTGTTGGTGACCAGCAGCAGCTTGCGCCGGTCCATGCTGTCGGCGATCGCGCCGCCCCAGAGGGCGAAGACCACCAGCGGCAGCAGCCCCGCGAAGCTCGCGTAGCCGACCCAGGCCGAGGACGCCGTGATGTCGTAGATCTGCTTGGGCACGGCGACGGCGGTGAGCTGGCTGCCGACGGCGGTGACGGTGGTGGACACCCAGAGACGGCGGTAGGCGGGGCGCCGCAGCGGCGTGGTGTCCATCATCCAGCGGCGCCATCGGGCGCGCCGGGGCTTCACCGGCCGCGGCTCGGCCTCCCCGTCCAGGCTGTCGTCGGTGCTGCACTTCCCGGTGTCCACGGCCGTCCTGGTTTCTGCGTACAACTAACAGGTCGGAATCATTGTCACACCGGTGCCGCGCCGGGCCGGCACCGCCCGGGGGGGGCGGCCCCGGGCCGACGGCCGCGCCCGCCCGGGAACGGCTCCGCCCTCGGGGCGGGCTCCGCGGCGGCAGCCCCGCTCAGCGGTACTGGCCGAGCAGGTGGCGCAGGAAGCGTCCGGTGTCCTCCGGCGGGTTCGCCGCGGTGCACAGCCGGTCCATGATCAGCATGTACTGGTCGACCTCGTGCCGCTTGTCCAGGTAGACGGCGCCCGTCAACTGCTCCAGATAGACCTTGTCCGGCAGCTGCGGATCGTCGAACCGGAGGATGGTCACCGGCGTGCCCGCCGCCGCGTTCGCCCCGACACTGAACGGCGCGATCTGCAGGCTCACCTGCGGCAGCTCCATGACGCGCAGCAGGTGTTCCAGCTGTTCCCGCATCACGTCCGGGCCGCCGAACGGCCGGCGCAGCACCGCCTCGTCGAGCACCACCCACAGCCGGGGCGGGTCCTCGCGGGTCAGCAGCCGCTGCCGTTCCATCCGCAGCCGGACCAGGCGTTCGATCCTGGCCCGCGGCCAGCCTCCGTACCCGAGCCGGGTGACGGCCCGGGCGTACGCCTCCGTCTGGAGGAGGCCGGGCAGGAACTGGACCTCGTAGGTGCGGATGAGGGCGGCCGCCTCCTCCAGGCCGAGGTGCGGTTCGAACCAGCTTTCCAGGACGTCGTTGTACGGCTGCCACCAGCCGGGGGTGTTGGCCTGCCGGGCGAGGGCGTAACACTCCTCGCGCTCGGCCGGGTCCAGCACGCCGTACAGGGTGAGCAGGTCCTCCAGGTCGCGCTCCTTGAAGCCGACCTGGCCCCGCTCCAGCCGGGTGATCTTCGCGTGGGAGCCGCGGATCCGTCCGGCCGCGTCCTCCCGGCTGACGCCGCTCGCCTGCCGCAGGGCGCGCAACCGGGCGCCCAGCACGATGCGCGCCGCCGTCGGCCGGGCCTCCTTCCGCCCGGCGTCACGCCGTGGCGACGGCGCTCCCTCCGGCTGGTTCACGGCCGCCATCTCTGCTCCTCCGGGTCGGTGTGACACCGCATCAGTCTCGCACTGATTCACCCGTTCGGTGCAGCCTGCGGCCGGCTTTGATCACCCGCAGGAAACGGTCGAGTTCGCCGCGGCTCCAGATGAGCACGGGACCCTCGGGACGGCGCGAGTCACGGACCGCGACGGCGTCCCCGGTGGGCAGGTCGGCTAGCTCGACGCAGTTGCCGCCCGGACCACTGTGTCTGCTTCTCCTCCACACCACGCCGCCGGTCCGGTCGGCCCGGACTCCGCTGCCGGTTCGCTCCATGCGGGTCTCCCTCGTCTGGCGCCGGTACGGCCGCTCCCGGCCGGCGGCTCACGGAGAGCCCACCGACAGGGGCGGTCTACCCACGCACGGGAGAACGTAATTGCAGATGTGGTTGCACCGGGGCCCATTGGCTGGGACTCACCGCTTGACGGCGACTCCGGCATACAGCGGAATGTCCCGCTCCCCCAGGACCTCCCCGCCGACCTCCACCGGCTCGGGCCGCCAGCGCTGGACCACCTGCACGCCCGGCGGCAGCAGTTCCAGACCGTCGAAGAACCGGGTGACTTCTTCCTTGGTCCGCGGGTGCACGTTCGAGCCCTTGGCCCGGAAGTTCGTCGACACCTCGTCGAGCGCCTCGGGTTCGAAATCATGGGTCGCGTGGGTCAGCGCCAGGCAGCTCCCGGCCGGAAAGGCGTCGAGAATCCTGCCGACGAGGGCGTACGGATCGTGGCCCTCCGGAAGCCAGTGGAGCACCGCGACGAGCGTCAGGGCGACCGGCTCGTCGAAATCGATGGTCCGGCGCAGCGTCTCATCGGCGAGAATGGAATCCGGGTCGCACAGGTCGGCCTCGATATAGGCCGTGCGCCCCTCGGGGTGACTGGTGTGCAGCGCCCGTGAATGGGCCAGCACGATCGGATCGTTGTCGGCGTAGACAATCCTCGCCGTGGGAAGGACCGACTGGACGATTTCGTGGAGATTCGGGGACGTCGGTATTCCGGTTCCGATGTCGAGGAATTGGCGGACGCCCGCCTCCGTCGCCAGACAGCGGGCGGCACGGTGCATGAAAGACCGGTTCTGGCGGGCGATCACAGCGGCGTTGGGCAGGGCGGCGAGCGTCTCCTCGGCCGCGATCCGGTCAGCCGGGTAGTTGGTCTTGCCACCCAGCAGCACGTCGTACACACGGGCCGCATGGGGTCGGTCCGTACGCAGTTCGACCGGTGGTGCAGCCTTCTCCGACATCCATTCCCCGCCACCGGCCATGCCCAGCACTCCCCTTTCCGCCCGCGCACGCGCGGGCCGCCCGCCAACTCCTCCGTTCACCCTAGTGGTTGAGCCCCGGACCGGAACGGCGTGCGCGCAAAGCGCGCCGCCGGGACCCCGGGCCGGTTCCCGGTGAGGCGCCGCGCCGGGCGGTGGACGCGGTTCCGCCGGCGCTGGGCGCCTCACCGGGCGGGGTCAGCGGGTCAGCACTTCTTGTAAGCGATCTGGTAGGCGGCGTCCGGCAGGCCGGAGGAGCGCATCGCCAGGAAGCTGGGCGAGGTGGTGTTGTCCGAGGAGCCGCCGTTCACCCGGAGTTCGGTGTTGATGTTGAGATTCCGCTCGTCACCGCAGGGCGCCCACAGGACGTCGTCGCTGTCGCTGTCCGTCGTACGCCAGGAGCCCTGGTAGGGGCCGGTGAAGCTGCGGGAGTGCACGACGCCGTCCGAGTCCCCCTGGAAGTAGTACTCGGTCCGCTGGAGACCGGTCGCACCCTTCTTCAGGAACGTGTAGCCGCGGTGTTCGAGACCGAGAACGGCATAGGTGTAGCCGGAGGGCACATCGATCTGGAGCGACAACTGGCAGTTCTTGCGGAAGTCGATCGGTTCACCGCCCAGGCCCACCTGCGCGATGTAGTCGCTGTAGGTCACGCTGAACGAGGCGTTGTCCGACGCCACGTCGACTCTGGCTGTTCCTGACGGACAGCCGGAACCGTTGACCGTGACCACCTCCACCTCGGCCGTGACGCTCGGGGTCTCCTCCACCACGGGCGCGCTCTGCACGGAAAGGGCGGAGGCGAACAACGCCGCCGCCGCTCCGCCGGCGGCAATGATTCCAGGCATGACTCTCCTATCGGTCGTACGGGATCATGACGAAGACGCCGGCACCGCCGCCCGTATGGAGAGCGCGCCGCGCTCCACCTCACCGGCTCTTCGGAACTGTTCTGCGCGCGCACAACTCTGCAACGCTCCCCGCAGCCCGTCCTTCGGACTGCGCGGCGGCTCCCCTCGCACGGAGATGCTCCTCGGCGCACGCGGCTCAACGTGGGGGGCAGCCGGCGGGGTCGGAGGAAGAGCGGCGCCGTACGGCACGCACGGGCCGGTCGTCCACTCCTGCGTGGGAGCGCTCCCATAGTAGAGGGGGCGCGCCTGCCGGGGAAGATGCGATACGGACCGCACGAGAACAGGCCGGAAAGCATCGCTGCGGTCTCCCCATACCGGGTGTTTCCGCCGGGATGTCAGGGAATCCGGCCGCCGCCTGCCCCCCTCGGTAGGGTGCGGGGATGACCGGTTCACCGCCGTGGGAGACACCGCCCGGCTCCCGGGACCTCACCCCCGGGACCCGGCGGATGATGCGCGCCAACGAGGCCAACTGGGACGCCCGGACCCCCGTACACCTCGCCAGCGGCTTCTACGGCGTGCGGGACCCGGAGAGCCCGGCGGACCCGGAGCGCTGGTTCGCCCCCTTCGAGTGGGAGGACATCGGGGATCCCGCCGGGCGCGACGTCCTCCATCTCCAGTGCCATCTGGGGACGGAGACCATGGCCTTCGCCGCACGCGGAGCCCGTACGGTCGGACTGGACTTCTCCGCGGCCTCGGTCACCGCCGCCCGCAGGCTCGCGGACCGCGCCGGCCGGCCCGTCGAATACGTCCGGGCCAATGTCTACGACGCGCCCGGAGCCCTGGGCGACCGCCGGTTCGACCTGGTCTACACGGGCAAGGGCGCGCTGTGCTATCTGCCGGACCTCGAGCGCTGGGCCGCGGTCGTCTCCCGGCTGCTGCGTCCCGGCGGGCGGCTGTACGTGGTGGAGTTCCATCCGCTCCTCAACGCCCTCGGCCCCAAGCCGGCGGAGGGCGAGGGCCCGGAACTCCTGCTGCGCCACGACTATCTGGGCGGCGCCGGCCCGCGGCTGCGGGACGCCACCCACACGTACACGGACGGCCCCGCCGTCCAGGGGGCCACCAGCAGCTACGAGTGGATGCACGGGCTGGGCGAGGTCGTGAACGCGCTGGCCGGCGCGGGACTGGTGACGCGCCGGCTCCGGGAGAGCGACGAGCTGTTCTGGCCCCGGTGGGCGCGGATGGAAGGCACCGCCCACGGCACCTGGCGGCTGCCGGACGGTGAGCCGCGGATCCCGCTGGTGTACGCGCTGCTCGCCGAGCGGCAGGGCTGACCCGGGGCGCCGGCCCGTAGCGCGGCGGCAGCGGCGGCAGCGGCTCGGTCCTGGCGGGGGACACGGACGGGGCATGTCCCGCGCGGCCGGAGTGTCACCGGAGAGGCCCGGCCCTGCTGCCGGTCGGGATCCCGGTCCGGGTGCCGAACATGGTGCCGTACCGGGTGCCGGACCAGGGCCGGTCCGGGTGCCGCGCCTGGTACCGGCCCGGGTGCCGTACGGCCACGGCGGCCGGTTCCCCGCCGGGCACGCCCCGCAACCGGACACGGCCCGCCGCCGGCACGCCCTTGCAACCGGACACGGCCTGTCCGCCGGGCACCGGACACGGTGACGCCGCCTCGCCGGTCCGGGTGCCGGGCGTCCGCGGCGCGCGTGAGCGGCCCGGTTCGCGGCGCGGCCGGGGCCCCGACGGGAGAGTTTGAGGGGGTATTTCCGGTGGTACCCCTGTGGCTCGGCCCGGCGTCCGGCTCCGGGCCCGCGTGTGGACCGCTCAAGGAGAGATGCCGTGGCCTCGCAAGCCGACTCCCCGCCCACCTACACCGTTCCCGGCATGACCACCTCGCAAGGGGCGGAGGTCATCGAGCTGCTGCGGATGCGGCTGCACGCTCTCAACGACCTCGCCCTGACGCTCAAGCACGTGCACTGGAATGTCGTCGGCCCGCACTTCATCGCGGTGCACGAGATGCTCGACCCGCAGGTCACCGCGGTGCGTGAGATGGCGGACGCCACCGCCGAGCGCATCTCCACGCTCGGCGGCGAACCGGTCGGCACGCCCGGCGCCCTGGTCGCCGAGCGGACCTGGAGCGACTACGCGATCGGACGTGCGGAGTCGATCGAGCATCTGGGCGCCCTCGACATGGTCTACACGGGTGTCATCGAGGACCACCGGGCCGCGGTGCGCGCCACCGACGAGCCCGACCCGATCACCCAGGACCTGCTGATCGAACAGCTCCGCAGCCTCGAACTGTTCCAGTGGTTCATCCGCGCCCATCTGGAGAACTCCGGCGGCCGGCTCAGCACGCAGGCGCAGACCAGCGAGACGGGTGCCGCGCGCAAGGCCGGCGAGCAGGCACGCAACCAGCCGTGACCGCGGGCCCGGCGGCCGGCGGAGGGGAGGGCACGACGTGGGCCGGACCGACGCGGTCGCGGCGGACCTGGACGTGGACGTGGCCGTCATCGGGGCCGGGGCCGCGGGGCTGTCCCTCCTCGCCGCCCTGTCGGAACGCACCGCGCCGGACGGCCGTCCCTGGAGCGTCGCCTGCGTGGACCCCGGCCCCGGCGCCGGGCCCGGACGGCGCACCTGGTGTTTCTGGGAGCCGGCCGGCGGCCGGTACGACCGGGCGGTGGCGCACAGCTGGCGGCGGCTGCGGGTGGTCGGCCCGGGCGGCGCGGAGGTCGGCGCGGACCTGGGCTCGCTGCGGTACAAGATGCTGCCCTCCGACCGCTTCGAGGAACTGCTGGACGGATGGTTCGCACAGTGCGCGCTGCCGCCGCTGCGGGTGACGGCCGTCGCCGGCGAGGTGGCGGACGGCCACGACCGGGCGGTGGTCCGGGGCCGGACCGCCGGCGGCGGGGAGGTCCGGGTGCGCGCGCGGTGGGTCTTCGACTCGCGGCCGGCCGCCCCTCCCCCGGCCCGCACCACCCTGCTGCAGCACTTCCGCGGCTGGTTCCTGCGGGCGGAGCACGACGTGTTCGACCCCGGGGCGGTCACGCTGATGGATTTCCGCACCCCGCAGCCCGCACACGGCGTCTCCTTCGGCTACGTGCTGCCGTGGACGGCCCGCGACGCGCTCGTGGAGTACACGGAGTTCTCCCCGGCGCCGCTCAGCCGTGCGGCGTACGACGCCGCGCTCGCCCACTACACGCGGGCGGTGCTCGGCGTACGGGCTGCCGGGGTCACGGACACCGAGCAGGGCGTCATCCCGATGACGGACGCCGTCTTCCCGCGGCGCACGGGGAAGCGGGTGTTCCGCATCGGTGCGGCCGGCGGGGCCACGCGCCCGGCCACGGGGTACACGTTCGCGGCCGTCCAGCGCCAGACGGCGGGCATCGTGCGCCGCCTGTGCGCGGGACGGACTCCGCTGCCGCCGCGGCCGCACCGGCGGAGGCACCGGATGATGGACGCCGCGCTGCTCCGCGCGCTGGACACCGGGCGGCTGGACGGCCCGGTCTACTTCGAGCAGCTGTTCGCCGGCAATCCGCCGCCGCGGCTGCTGCGGTTCCTCGACGGCACGTCGGCCGTCCGGGAGGAGGCCGCCGTGGTGCTCAGCGCGCGGTCGGCCGTGCTCCCGATGCTGCGCACGGCCGCCGAACTGCCCCTGCTGCCCAGGCGCCCCGCGCCCGGCACCCCGTGACCCGGCTGCCGCCGGGCGGCCCCGAAGGGACCTCCCCCACCATGACCCAACTGCGGGACGGCGCGTTGTCCGCCGCCTTCGACCGCGCCTCCGGCTCGTACGACCGGCTGGTCGGTGCCAGTCCCGGCTACCACGCCCAGCTGCGGCTGTCGGCCCGGCGGCTGCAGCTCCCCGGCCGCGGCGAGGGGTTGCGCGTGCTGGACCTGGGCTGCGGTACGGGCGCGTCCACCGCGGCGCTGCTGGCGGTGGCGCCGCGGGCCCGGATCACCGCGGCCGACGCGTCGGCCGGCATGCTCGGGCGGGCCGCCGCCAAACGCTGGGCCGGGGACGTGGAGTTCGTGCACGCCGCGGCCGAGGAGCTGGGGAGCGGGGCGTTGCGGGGGCCGTTCGACGCGGTGTTCGCCGCCTATCTGCTGCGGAACGTGCCGGCACCGGACGCCGTCCTGCGCGGTACGCGGTCGGTGCTGCGGCCCGGCGGCCGGCTGGGGGTGCACGAGTACGCGCTGTCGGGCTCGCCCCGGCACCGGGCCGTCTGGTCCGCCCTGTGCTGGGGCGTGGTGATTCCGGCGGGCGCGCTCAGCCGCGGTGGCCCGGGCCTGTACCGCTATCTGTGGCGCAGTGTGCTGGACTTCGACACGGCGCCGGCCTTCCGGACCCGGCTCGCCGCGGCGGGCTTCGACGGTGTGCGCGCCGCGCCGGTGCCCGGCTGGCAGCGCGGCATCGTGCACACGTTCGTCGCGAACGCCCCGTCGGGGGCCGGCCGGTGAGGGCCGGTGTGCCGGGGCGCGACCGGAGGGCCCGCCGCATCGACCCACGGCCGGGGACGGCCGCCGTGACCGGCCAGGCGCCGCGGGTGGCGGTCGCGGGCGGCGGTATCGCGGGGCTGTCGGCGGCGACGGTGCTGGCGGAGCGCGGTGTGCGCGTCGTGCTGTACGAACGCCGGGAGGAACTCGGGGGGCGGCTGGCCGGATGGCCGACGCGGCTCGCGGACGGTTCACCGGTCACCATGAGCCGCGGTTTCCACGCCTTCTTCCGCCAGTACTACAACCTGCGCGCGCTGTTGCGCCGTGCCGATCCCCGGCTGCGCACGCTGGCGCCGTTGCCGGACTATCCGCTGCGGCACAGCCGCGGGCACGGTGACAGCTTCGCCGGGCTGCCCCGGACTCCCCCGTGGAATGCCCTGGGCTTCGTCGCGCGCAGCCCCACGTTCGGCTGGCGGGGGCTGGCCGGGATGCGGCCGCGTGCCGCGCTGCGGCTGCTGGACGTGCGGGTGCCGGACGTCTACCGGCGGCTGGACGGCGTCAGCGCCCAGGACTTCCTGCGTGAGATCCGCTTTCCGCCGGACGCCCGGCATCTGGCCTTCTCCGTGTTCTCCCGGAGCTTCTTCTCCGCCCCCGGGGAGCTGTCGGCCGCCGAACTGGCGCTGATGTTCCACATCTACTTCCTCGGTTCGGCCGAGGGCCTGCTCTTCGACGTGCCGGACGAGCCGTTCCCCGCGGCGCTGTGGGACCCGCTGGAGCGGTATCTGCGGGAGCGGCTCGGGGTGGAGATCCGGACCGGCTCGGCCGTGGAGTCCGTACTGCCCCGGGGGGAGAGAGGCTTGCTGGTCGGTTGCGGCTCGGGCGCGGGGTCGGTTTCCGGGTCCGGGTCCGGGTCCGGGTCCGGTGAGGAGCTGTACGACGCCGTGGTGCTGGCCGCCGACGTCGCGGGGCTGCGCGCTCTGGTGGCACGCTCGCCCGGGCTGGGCGGCGGCCCGTGGCGCGAACGAGTGGCCGCGGCCCGGACCGCACCGCCGTTCCTCGTCAGCCGGCTGTGGCTGGACCGGCCGGTGGCCGCGGAACGGCCCGGATTCCTCGGCACCGGCGGATACGGGGAGCTGGACAACGTCAGCGTGCTGGAGCGCTGGGAGGGCGAGGCGGCCCGGTGGGCGGCGCGCACCGGCGGGTCGGTGGTGGAACTGCACGCGTACGCCCTGGATCCGCTCGACGACCCGGCCGCCGTGCGGCGGAGGCTGGTCGGGCAGCTGCACCAGGTCTATCCGGAGACCCGGCGCGCCGAAGTCGTGGACGTACGGGACGAGTGGCGCGCGGACTGCCCGCTCTTCCCGGTCGGCGGCTATCCGGACCGGCCGGAGATCCGCACCGGGGACCCCCGGGTGGTGGCGGCGGGCGACGCGGTGCGGGTGGAGCTGCCGGTGGCGCTGATGGAGCGGGCGGCGACGACGGGGTTCCTCGCGGCCAACGCGCTGCTGGAGCGGTGGGGTGTGCGGGGTGAACCGGTGTGGACGGTCCCTCCGGCGGGCCGGCCGGCTCTGTTCCGGGCGCTGGCGCGGCTGTCCTGACGCCCCGTGCGCACGGCCGGCCCGCGGGCCCCGGTCCGAGGCCGGTCGGAGGCCGGTCGGAGGCCGGTCGGAGGCCGGTCGGAGGCCGGTCGGAGGCCGGTCCGACGGCGGCCCGACGGAAGCCACACCGGCGCGGCGGACTGCGCACCCCGGCCCCGGCCACCCCCGCCAACTCGTCACCCCGCCAACTCGTCACCCGCCACCCCGCCACCGCGGCGCCCCGTGCGACCACCCGCCACTCGGTCGCCCGCTCGCCCGGCCCCCGTCACGGCTCCGCGCCCGCTCC
Source organism: Streptomyces lycii (assembly GCF_009735685.1). Classification (GTDB taxonomy): domain Bacteria; phylum Actinomycetota; class Actinomycetes; order Streptomycetales; family Streptomycetaceae; genus Streptomyces; species Streptomyces lycii. The sequence goes on from NZ_WHPN01000312.1 coordinate 24,051, forward strand.
CCCGCGCCCCCTCGCCCAACCCTGCAGCCGGTCGGTCGCTCAACCGTGCAGCCGGTCGGGCGGTCGGACGGTCGGACGGTCAACCGTGCACCCCGCCACCCCGTCACCCCGCCACCCCGTCACCCCGTCACCCCGTCACCCCGTCACCCCGTCACCCGGGAAAGCGTCCCTCCCGCAGCAGCTGGCGGCGGCGTTCCGCATAGGCCAGGTCGTCCCGCCACAGTCTGGCCGCCACATGCCGGATCAGCGGGCGCAGCAGCGGCGCCGCACGGCGCGCGACCGCGAAGCCGGAGCGGTCCGAGGTGGCGATCACCGCTTCGACGACCGCGGTCCGCGGGCGGCCGTACGGGTCGGAACCGAGCGGCGTGGCATGGGTCTCCACCACGGAGGAGGTGCCCTCGCCCTCGACGATCCGCATGACGACGGTACGGGGCTCGGGTGCGGTGAACACCGCCCGGACGGGCACGGAGGCGCGGCCCAGGCGGTAGGCGACGTCGACGAGGAAGCGGTCCTCCTCCCCCTCGGACGACGGTTCCTCCAGGACGCTGAGCCGGGTGAAGGCGTAGGGGTGGAACCACGTTCCGTGCCAGGGGTCGAGCCGGTTGGCGAGGACGTCCTCGGGTTCGCAGGTGCCGACGGCCGTGGTGACGGCGGTGACGGAGGAGTCCGGGGAGGGCCGGGAGGGCAGCACCGGCCGGGGCAGCGGTTCACCGCCGCCCGCCGCGTCGAGGCGCACCCAGGCCAGCACGCCGTCGTCGTACGCCGGATACGGGGTCCAGCCGGGGAAGCCGTCCCCGCCCAGGGCCAGCCCGTGCCAGTGGCAGAGCAGCTTTCCGCCGACGACCGGGCTTTGGCAGAGGGGCGCGCCGAGGTGCGGACAGGCGCCGGGCCCGCACAGCAGCCGCCCGGCCCGGCCGCGCCAGGCGACGACCTCGGTCCCGGCGACCGTGCGTCCGAAGGGGCGGCCCGGGCGGATGTCGGCGCTCGCGCCGAGCACGTACCAGTTGCCGGAGGGGCGTGCCGTGGCGCGCCGCACGGCCGCGGCGATGACGGCGGGGCGGGCGGCGCGCCAGGTGGGGTGCTGGCGGGCCCAGGGCACGCCGGGCTGGAACCGGAACGGGCTGCGCCACGGTGCGCTGCGTTTCCTCACCGGACGGGCTCCTTTCCCGCGGTCCGGCCGGGGGCGGCGTGCCGGCCGCGTGAGACGGCGATGGCGGTCAGACCGCGGAGCAGGACCGCGGTCCTGCGGCGGCGGGGCACGACGGCGCGCCGGTGCAGGACGGCGCCGTCGGCGGCTTCGATCTCGTCGAGAATGCCCTGGTAGAGGACGTAAGCGGTCCGGACGCAGGGCCGGGACACGGGGTGCAGCATGGGGATTCCGGCCGCGGCGTGCCGGTAGATGCCGCGGGTGACGGCGCACAGTTCGCCGACCGCCGCCCGGACGCGGGGGTCGTCGCGGCCGGTGCGGCGGCACCAGCGCAGCAGGCCCCGGTCGACGCCGTGGGCGGCGAGCCGGTCGCCGGGCAGATAGACGCGGCCGCGGTCGAGGTCCTCGCCGACGTCGCGGAGGAAGTTGGTGAGCTGGAAGGCGATGCCCAGGGACGCGGCGTGCGGGGCGGCCTCGGCGCGCGGTACGACGGTGCCGAGCACCGGCAGTACCTGGAGGCCGATGACGGCGGCCGAGCCGTGCATGTACGTGTGCAGGTCCTCGAGGCTGCGGTAGCCGGTGATGTGCAGGTCCATCCGCATGGACCGCATGAAGTCGGTGAAGTGGCGGGGGTCGATGCGGTAGCGGCGCGCGGTGTCGGCGAGGGCCGTGATCACGGGGTGGCCGCCGTGGCCGTGGCGGAGCGCCGACCGCAGCTGGGCGTCGAGTTCGGTGAGGGCGCGGTCGCGCTGACCGGGCGTGAGCCGGGAGTCGGTGTCGTCGACGATGTCGTCGGCCCAGCGGGCGAATCCGTAGAGGGCGTGCACGGCCGGGCGTTGCGGCGCGGTCAGCAGCCGGGTGGCGAGGAAGTACGTCTTGCCGTGGCGGGCGTTGAGTTCCCGGCAGCGCTGGTAGGCGGCGCGGAGTCCGGGTTCGTGGACGCCGGCGGCGTCGAGTTCGCGGGCCGTCACGGCCGGGCACCTTGAGTCCCGGCGGTCCCGGAGGTCCGGACAGTCCCGGTGGTCCCGGTGGTCCCGGTAGTCCCAACAGCCCCAACGGCCCCGACAGCCCTGGCAGTCCCGGCAGCCCCGGCGGTCCCGGTGGCCGCCGCGTGTGGCGCCGGGCGGGGGGCCGGCCGGAGGTGGATGCCGGTGACCCGGGCCGCGGCCAGCTTGCCGGAGATGATCACTGTGGGGACGCCGACGCCGGGGGTGGTACCGCATCCGGCGAGGACCACGTTGTCACAGCCGGGCGGGAGGTTCCGGGGCCGGAAGGGGCCGGTCTGGGCGAAGGTGTGGGCGACGGAGAAGGGTGTGCCGGCGGCGTGGCCCTGGTCCGCCCAGTCCGCCGGGGTGACGAGGTGTTCGCTCTCGACGGCGGCCCCGAAGCCGTCCAGGCCCCGGCGCTCCAGCTCCGCGACGAGGTGGTCGCGGTAGCGGGGCGCCAGCGCGCGCCAGTCCCGGGGGCCGGTGTGGAGGTTCGGACAGGGGGCGAGGACGTAGTGCAGATGGCGGCCGTCGGGCGCGAGGGCCGGGTCGCTCGCGGTGGGACTGGTGATGAGGAGCGACGGGTCGCTCATCAGGTGTCCGGTGCGGGTGAGTTCGCGGAAGGTGCGGCCCCAGGCGGCTCCGAAGGACAGGGTGTGGTGGCCCAGGTCCCAGCCGCGGCGGGTGCCGGCGTGCAGGACCACGGCCGACGGCGCGTACCGGAGCGGCAGCGGCCGCCGGGGTGCCCGGCCGAGCAGCCGGCGCGCGGTGGGCAGTTCACAGCTGAGGACGAGGGCGTCGCAGCCGATGCGCCGGTCGCCGGCCCGTACGGCGGTGACGCGGCTGCCGCCCGGGGAGCGTTCGAGCGCGGTCACCTCGGTGTCGTAGTGGAAGACGGCTCCCGCGCGGCGGGCGGCCTCGGCCATGGCGCGGGGGACGGCGTGCATGCCGCCGCGCGGGAAGTGCACGCCGGCGACGGTGTCCATGTAGGCGATGACGGCGTACGCGGCGAGTGCGCGGGCGGGAGCGACTCCGGCGTAGAGGGCCTGGAAGGAGAAGACGCGACGGAGCCGTTCGTCGGACAGAAAGCGGGCGATGCGGCCGTCCCAGCCGCGGAAGCCGCCGAGCGCGGCGAGTCGGGCCAGGTCGGCCGTGAGCAGCCCGAGCGGTGAGTCGAAGTTGGCGTCGATGAAGGTGCGCATCTGCACCCGGTACAGGTCCTCCAGCCAGCGCCGGAGCCTGCGGTAGCCGGCTGCTTCGGCGGGTCCGGCGAGCCGGTGCACCGCGTCCTCCATGGCGTCCGGGCGGGTGTGCACGTCGAGACGGCTGCCGTCGGCGAACCGGGCGTGGTATGCGGGGTGCAGGTCCATCAGGTCCACCCGGTCGGCGAGCCGCTCGCCGACGGCGGCCAGGGCCTCGTCGACGAGTCCGGGCATGGTGAGCACGGTGGGGCCGGTGTCGAGGGTGTACCCGCGCAGCTCGGCGCGGCCCGCCCGGCCGCCCGGCACGGGGCCGCGCTCCACGACGGTGACCTGCCGTCCCGCTCCGAGGAGGTGGAGGGCGGCGGACAGGCCGGAGAGACCGGCGCCGACGACCACGACATGGTCGGTGGGCCCGGAGAGCGTCCGCATGCCGCCGCGGGTTCCGCTCCGCATTCCGCTCACCGGACTCCTCCGCCCAGCCGCGCCGGCCGCCCGGGCGGCGGTTCCGGCTCCGGGCACGCCCCGGCCGTGATGCCGTCCGCCAGGGCCGTCAGGCGGTGCACCGCGACCGGGGCGAGCGGTGCCCGGCGCAGGGTCTCGGCGGCCGAGTGGACGAGGCGTTCGATCTGCCGCTCGACCTGCGCCGCGGCGCCGAGGTCCGCCAGCACCACCCGGATGCGGGCGAGGCCGGCCGGGGTGAGCCCGGGTGCGCGCAGCACGTCCCGCAGCTGCCGCTCGGCGTCCGCACGGCCCTGGGCCCGGGCCCGCCGCAGCGCGACCGCCATGAGATACGTACGTTTCCCCTCGCGCAGGTCGTCGCCGGCCGGTTTGCCGGTGTCGGCCTGGGAGCCGAAGACGCTCAGCAGATCGTCGCGGAGCTGGAAGGCCAGCCCGATGCGGCCCCCGGCCCGGCGCAGCGCGGCGGTCGCCGGGCCGCTTCCCCCGGCGAGGGCGGCCCCCAGGTGCAGGGGGCGCTCGACCGTGTAGAGGGCGCTCTTGAGGCGGGCCACGCGCAGGGCCGCGGCGGCCGAGTCGTTCTCCTCGGCCTGGTGGTAGAGGTCGAGGTACTGGCCCGCGACCATCTCGGTGCGCATGGCGTGCCACACCTCGCGGGCCCGCGAACCGGTCTCCCCCTGGGCGGGGGCCGACTCCCACAGGTCGTCGGCCCAGGCCAGCGCCAGGTCTCCGGTGAGGACGGCCGTGTGCAGCCCGAAGGTCTCGGCGTTTCCGCGGAGTCCCGCCGCCCGGTGCCGGGCCGCGAGGCGGACGTGCGCGGCGGGCTCGTTGCGCCGGAGTGCGGAGCCGTCCATGAGGTCGTCGTGGACGAGGGCGGAGGCCTGGAGGAGTTCCACGGCGGCGGCGGCGCGCAGCACCGCCCGCACCCGGCCTGCGTCGCCGGGACGCCCGCCCGCCGCGCGCCAGCCCCACCAGACGAACGCGGGGCGCAGCCGCTTGCCGCCGCCGAGCACGAAGCGGCAGAACGGTTCGACGACATCCGCGGCGAACCGGTCACTGCTGCGCGCGGCCTCCGCGCGGCGCTCCCCGAGGTACCGCGTGAGGGTGTGCTCCACCGCGGCCGTCAGGTCCTCGTCGGCGGCGGACTCCGGCGCGCGCTCGTGGTCGGCGGGCTCCGTCGCGGCCTCGTGGGCGGCGAACCCCGGTGCGCGCTCTGTGGCGGCGGGATCCGGTGCGCGCGGTGGGCGGCCGGCGGTGCGTACGGGCGTGCGGCGGTCGCGGCTCCCGGCCGGTCCCGGCGCGCCGGTGGACGGCAGGTGGCGCATGCGGCTCCTTCTGTCCGGCGGAAGTCGGCGGTCACACCCTCGTGAACCCGGGGCAGCGGTACGGGGGATGTGGAGACGCGGGGACGTGCCGGGGTTCCCCGGCCCGGTGCGCGCAAACCCGGCGGGCACTGTCCGGCCCGTGGCCCGTCCGTGCCGCCGGGGCGCGGTGGGCGTTCGCGCTTCACCGTTCGAGCGGGTCGTGCCCCCAGTTCATGAGGGAGTGCCGCCACCGGGAATCCTCGGTGTTCCCCGAGGGGCGCTGCGCGAGGTGCCGGTGGATGTAGCCGACGACCTTGCGCATGTGCTCGTAGTCGCTGTCGGAGAGGTCGGCCTTCTTGGTGCGCAGCAGTTCGACGATGCGGCGCCCGGAGGCGTGACCGACCGACTCACCGCCGTCCGGGTGCAGGCCGGCCTCGCGCGAGGCGTCCGTGGCGAGCCACTTCTCCAGGGCGGCCGGGGTGAGGTTCACCAGGCGGTGGAACTCCTGCCGGGTCGCGTGCTGTTCCTCGGTGTCCACGCGGTCAGTCCTTCTTCTTGTTCCGCCGGGACGTCCCGCCCCGCCCGGGCCGCTCGTCGCGCTCGGGCTTCCCGCCGCCCTCGGGGCGGAGCGCCTCGGGCTTGTGCACGGCGGCCCGGCCGGACTTCTCGCTGCGCACCTGGTACTGCGGTTCGCCGGGCGAGGCGTCCACGGTCCGCCCGGCCGCCTCGGTGCGTTCGGTGATCTCCTCCTCCACCTCGCCGACGGCCTCGCTGCCGTGGCTCTTCCAGGCGACCCGGTCGCCCTTGCGGGGTCTGCTGCGCTCGGCCATGGGGACACCGCCTCCTCACGGTCGCCATCCTGCGTGTCCTGCGGCGGAGCCGCACGTCAGAGGCGGCAGACGGGGGTCACCGGCCCGCGCCACGCCGGCCGGTGGCGTGGCGCGGGCCGTACGGCGGGCGTGGCACGGCAGGCTGTGCCCGGACCCGGAGCCGTTCCACACCGCCACACACGGCACACCGCCACACCACACCGCCACCCCGCCCGGGACCGCCCGGGACCGCCCGGGACCGCCCGGGGCAGCCCAGGACCACCGGCCGGGACCGCCCGGGGCAGCCCAGGACCACCGGCCGGGACCGCCCGGGCGGCAGGCGTGCCGGGCCTTCCCCGGAGAGGAGAGCGACACCCATGGCCACCGACGCCGGCACACCCCCGTTGCGCTGCCTGGTGACCGGGGCGACCGGTTACATCGGCGGACGTCTCGTACCGGAACTGCTCGCCGCGGGGCACCGGGTGCGCTGCCTCGCCCGGACGCCCGGCAAGCTGCGCGACCATCCCTGGGCCGCGGACGCCGAGACCGTACGGGGTGATGTCCTCGACGCCGGGTCGCTGCGGCCCGCGCTGGCCGGCGTCGACGTGGCCTACTACCTGGTCCATGCCCTGGGAACGGGCCGGGACTTCGAGGAGACCGACCGGCGGGCGGCCCGCCTCTTCGCCGCCGCCGCGCGCGAGGCCGGCGTCGGCCGGATCGTCTACATGGGCGGGCTGACACCGGCCGGCGTGCCGGAACGGGAGCTCTCGCCGCATCTGCGGTCCCGGGCCGAGGTCGGCCGGATCCTGCTGGACTGCGGTGTCCCGACGGCCGTGCTGCGGGCCGCGGTGGTCATCGGCTCGGGGTCCGCGTCGTTCGAGATGCTGCGGCACCTCACCGAGCGGCTGCCCGTGATGGTCACGCCGAGCTGGCTGCGCACGCCCGTGCAGCCCGTCGCCGTGCGCGACGTGCTGCGGTATCTGCGGGAGTGCGCTCGGCTGCCCGCCACGGTCAGCCGGACCTTCGACATCGGCGGGCCCGACGTGCTGACGTACCGCGGGATGATGCGGCGTTACGCGCTGGTCGCCGGGCTGCGGCGGCGGGTCGTGGTGCCCGTTCCGGTGCTGACCCCGGCCCTGTCGAGCCACTGGATCGGGCTCGTCACGCCGGTGCCCGCCGCCATCGCCCGGCCGCTGGCCGAGTCCCTGCGCCACGAGGTCGTCTGCCGCGAACACGACATCGCCCGCTGGATCCCCGATCCGCCGGAGGGGCTCACCGGTTTCGACCGCGCAGTGGAACTCGCGCTCCGCCGGATCCGGCAGGCCGACGTCGCGACCCGCTGGTCGGGGGCGTCCGTGCCCGGAGCCCCCAGCGACCCACTGCCCACGGACCCGGACTGGGCGGGCGGCAGCCTCTACACCGACCGGCGCGAACAGGTCGTGGACGCCTCCCCGGAGGCCCTGTGGCGGGTGATCGAGGGGATCGGCGGCGAGCACGGCTGGTACTCCTCGCCGCTCGCCTGGTCGGTACGGGGCCGGCTTGACCGGCTCCTCGGCGGGGTGGGGCTGCACCGCGGCAGACGGGACGCCCGGCGGCTGCGGGCCGGTGACTCCCTCGACTTCTGGCGGGTCGAGGAGATCGAACGGGGGCGGCTGCTGCGGCTCCGTGCGGAGATGCGGCTGCCCGGTCTGGCCTGGCTGGAGCTGACGGCGGGGCGGGACGAGGCCGGGCGGACCGTCTACCGGCAGCGGGCACTGTTCCATCCGCACGGCCTCGCCGGGCACGCCTACTGGTGGGCCGTGGCACCGTTCCACGCCCTCGTGTTCGGCGGCATGGCCCGCAACATCGCGGCCGCGGCACGCGAGGAGCGGTCCCGCGGCTGAGGGCCGTACCGGCGGGGCGCGTCCGCGGGCCCCCGCCGAAGGAGCCGTGCCTGCCGAGGCCGCGCCGGGAGTCCGTACGGGAGAGCTGTGCATCCGGGCCGCGCAAGAGAGTCCGTACGGGAGCGCGCATGCCTCGGGGCCCGTGCGTGCGCGTCCCGCGGCGGAGCCCGTGCCCGTACGGCTGTGCCCGCGCCCTGCCCGAACGGCCGTATCCGAACGGACCCGCCCGAGCAGCCGTGCCCGAGCGGCCCCGTCCGAACGGTTGTGCCTGCGGGTGCCTATTCCCCGTCGCCGGGCACCGCGCCGTGGCCGGGCTCGCCCCGGGTGCGGCGGCGTTCCTTCATCTCGGCCTCGAGGACATGGGTGCGGCCCGCCGTCAGCTCGTCCCGGACACGCTGCTCCAGCTCGCGGAAGACCCGGTGGTACCCCTCGTCGTACTCCTCGACGATCTGGAACGTCCAGCGGCCCGGCAGCACGTTCCGGCCCAGCAGCTCCCGGCGCACCTCCTCGGCCAGGTCGTCCCGGCCCGCGCTCCGCAGCAGGCCGAGCACCTCGTCCAGCGCGAGGTCCGCGGTTCCCGTCAACTGGTGGAACGTGTAGAGGTGCCCGCGTGCCCGCTCGGTGGTCTCCAGCGCCTCGGAGAACTTCCCGGCCGCGGCCACCGCCGCGTCACCGGCCCCCTCCGGCCTGCGGTGCCGCGCCAGCGGGCCGTTCCGGCACCGGTCGCCGTCGTTGTCGTGGTCGTTGCCGTTCGTCATGCCGTACCACCTCGTGGATCTCGAACCGGATGCCAGGTCCGACAGCGGTACCCGCGGCGCCCGGTCCGGCACCTCCCGGCGGCGGCTCTTCACCCGGCGGATGGGCCGAGCCGGCCTGCACGGACCGCGCCGCGGCCCGGACCGCCCGCGGTGAAGTGCCGTTGCCCCGCGGCGCCGAGCGCCCGTCCGCCTCTCCCCCGGTCCGCGCATTTATCCTTTTTGGGGTCGGGTATCGTGCTCGCACGGAATCGCCTGAAGTCACCGAGCACGTGGTGCGTCCGCCTTCCGTACTCCCCTGTCGCTTTGCCCAGAGTTCACAGAAGAAGGCCATGAAGCGCATACTCATACGCTCCGGCAAGAGCCCGTTCCGCGTCGCCACGCCCGAGGAGTTCATCCACCAGGACCTCATCGGCACCAACTCCGGGAACCTGCTCTTCAGCGACGCCGCCCACAAGCTGCTTCTGACCGACGGGACCGAGGTCACGTCCAACGGCATCAGGACGGACTGCTCCGCCGAGCGGGCCCGGCAGATCAACGAGGAGTACGACACCTTCGTGGTGCCGCTCGCCAATGCCTTCCGGCCCTCGTTCCGCGCCTCGCTGGACCGGCTGTCGACGCTGATCGAGCAGCTGACCATCCCGGTGGTGGTGATGGGCGTGGGTGCACAGGTGGGCGAGGACTACGACACCGAGCGGCTGCGCCCGATGGAGGACTCGGTGAAGCGTTTCGCCGCGGCCGTTCTCGACCGGTCCGCGTCCATCGGGGTCCGCGGCGAACTCACCGCGGACTATCTCAAGGGCCTCGGGTTCGCCGACGTCGACATCATCGGCTGCCCCTCGATGTTCCTGTACGGCGAGACCTTCCCCGAGCCGCGGCGCCCGGCGCCGTTCACGGACCGCTCGCGGATCGCGATCAACCTCTCGCCGGACGCGATGCCGGTCGGCGACATCACCGGCATGGCCCGGCTCGCGCAGGAACGTTTCCCGGAACTGATGTACTACGCGCAGAACCTCCGGGACGCCGAGACGCTGTTCTGGGGTGACACCTCCGAAGCCGCCGGGTCGCACGAGGACTTCCCGCACCGGCTCACGCACCCGCTGCTGCGGGCGGACCGGGTGCGGGTCCCGCTGGACCCGGCCACCTGGATCGAGGAGCTGCGCTCCTACGACTTCGCCTACGGCACCCGGATCCACGGGAACATCGCCGCCCTGCTCGCGGGCACCCCGGCGGTCGTCCTCGTCCACGACTCACGGACGCTGGAACTGTGCCGCTACTTCGGCATCCCGCACCGGATGCTCAGCGGACTCGGTACGGACATCCGGCCCGAGGAGCTGTACGAGCAGGCCGACTTCTCCGGGCTGCTCGACGGCCACAAGGAGCGCTTCGGGCGGCTGACGGCCTTCCTCGACAGGAACTCCCTGGAGAACACCTTCCAGCACGGCGACGGCGGAGCGGCGTTCGAGGCCCGCGTCGCCGGGCTGGACCTGCCGCCGTCGCTCGCCCGGTGGGACGGTTCCGACGACGGCGCGCTGCGGTACCGCTTCAGCCGGCTGCGTGAGCAGATCCGGGAGACCCGTACCGCCTCGGACCGGCGCGTCGCCGCGCTGACCGGGAAGAACAAGGAACTGCAGCAGCGGCTGAAGGCGGCCGAGGAGCAGAACGCCGCCGTCCGCAAGCAGCTCGACGCGCTGCAGAAGCGGGTGTCCGGCATCGAGAAGCGGGCCCTGGTGCGGCTCGGTCCCGCCATCCGCCGCCGGGTGCGCCGCTCCAAGGGCTGAGCGGCTCCGGCCGGCGCTCCGCCGGGCCGCGGGCGGGCGGACCTCCGCGGGGGGGCTCCGGCGCGGGCCGTCAAGAGTGCGGGGTCGGCCGTTGTGTCGTGGCTGCTGGCGTTCGCGCGCCGGTTGCGGCAAGATCGGCGGCACGGCCCGTCCGGTGTGCATCCCCCGTCGCACCGGGCGGGCCGCCGCGCGGTCAGAAGGCGAAGACCCCGTCGGTGCCGACCGCCGCACAGTCCCGGTTGGTGTAGCGGGCGCTCACGGCGATACCGCGGTCACCCCAGTTCCCGGTCGCGACGACGGTCACCGGCGCGTAGTACTCGGGGCAGGCCGCGTGAGCGGGCTCGATCTTGGTGAAATCGCCGTCGACAGCGGCCAGCAGCTTGCAGGCGTCCGCGGCGGCGGGATGGGACCCGCCCGCGGGGCCGCACTCGAGCGTGACGGTGGTGACGGGCTGCGTCTCACTGAGTTCGTCCGGGACGATCGTCAGCATCAGCGAGGCTTCCGGCGCGGCGGTTGCGGCGGGTACGGCTGCGGCCGCCGTGGCCGGGACGGCGAACGCCGTGGCGGCGAACGCGGTGGTGGCGAGCACGGGCAGGACTAATCGACGCGGTCTCCGCATGATTTCCCCTCGGGGTCGGCTCGGGAAGATGACGCGGCGAGACTAGCAACCACCGCCTCCGGGCCGCCGGTGAACGGAAACCGGCGGCCCTCACTCCGTCCGAGGCGCCCCGCGGGAACGCCTTCCTCAGGAGGCGCTGTCGGCGGGCTCGTGGGTGCGGACCGGTTCCGTCCCGGCCCCGGCGTGCCGGGCGGCCCAGTTCGTCAGGGCCGTACGGCAGGCGTGGTCCAGGTGGCGCAGCCCGGACAGGTCCAGGTCGACGGGCCGGTCCTGGGGCAGCGCCTCCAGCGTGTCGAGGATCCGCGGGAGCCGCAGGAAGGTCGCGTTGCCGGTCAGCCGCACCCGGACGCGTCCGTGGCACTCCTCGACGTCCGTGTGGATGTGCGAGGTCTCCCAGGCCGTCTTGATCACCGCCATCAGCAGCCCGAGCAGCACGCCTTCGAAGAGGTTGGTGGCGACGACGGCGACCGCGGTCACCCCGAGGACGACCGCCTCGCCGCGGTGTTCCCGCCAGAGGGAGACCAGTTCGCGCCCCGGGACCAGTTTGCAGCCCGCGTGCACGAGGACGCCGGCGAGCGCGGCCACGGGGATGAGGCCGAGCGCCGCGGGCAGGAAGGCCGCGAACAGCAGGAGCCACACGCCGTGCAGCACACGGGCGGCACGGGTACGGGCACCCGCCCGGACATTGGCGGCGCTGCGCACGATGACCGCGGTCATCGGCAGCGCGCCGAGCAGCCCGCAGACCGTGTTCCCGGTGCCCTGGGCCATCAGCTCCTTGTCGAACCGGGTCCGCGGGCCGTCGTGCATGCGGTCCACCGCGGCGGCGCTGAAGAGGCTCTCGGCCGAGGCGATGAGGGTGAACGCGAGGACGGTGCCCAGCATCGCGATGTCGCCGAGCGCGGCCAGGTCCGAGACGCCGGGCAGGTTCACGGAGTCCAGCAGCCCCTGCACGCCGACCGTGTCGACCGGCAGTCCGAAGGCGGCGGTCGCACCGGTGGCCAGCGCCACCGCGGCCAGCGGCGCGGGCACGGCCGCGGGGACCCGCCCCGGCAGCCGCTTCCAGAGGACGAGCACGGCGATCGTCCCGGCGCCCAGCGCGGTGGCCGACAGGGCCTGCGGGGACGCGAGGGTGTCCGCCACCAGTCCGGGCAGCCCGGTGATCTTGGCCGGTCCGCTGCCCGGTGCCGTCGCGTCCGTCAGGGTGTAGAGCTGGCCGAGGACGAGGACCAGCCCGATCCCCGCGAGCATGCCCTGTACGACCGCGACCGAGATGGCCCGGAACCAGCGGCCCATCCGCAGCACACCGAGCAGCAGTTGGGCCAGCCCGGAGGCGAGGACGATCGCTCCGAGGGCGCCCGTCCCGTGGGCCTGGACGGCCTCGAAGACGAGCACGGTGAGGCCGGCGGCGGGGCCGCTGACCTGGAAGGTGCTGCCGGGCAGCGCGCCGACGACGATGCCGCCGACGATCCCGGTGACCAGACCGACCTCCGCGGGGACGCCCGAGGCGACGGCGATGCCGACGCACAGGGGCAGCGCCACGAGGAAGACGACCAGCGACGCGGAGAAGTCGGCGCGCAGGGTGGACGGTTCGAGGGCAGGGGTCATCGAGTCCTCACGCATGGGGGGTGTCGGGCAGGAGAGAGCGCGGCACGGCAGGGGTCATCTCAGGGCCGGACGGAGGGTCCGGTCCCGAGGCATGGGTGCCGCTGCGAAGAACTGGGCTCAGAGGAGCACGAAGGCGCCGGAAATCCGCCGGGCCGCACGCCGGTGGCCGCGGAAGGGACGCGGACGCACGGGGAGAGGGGTGCGGGCAGAACTGTGGGCGTACGGCATGACGGCATACCTCCGGAGGCCCGCAGCCACGGGCGCGTGGTAGTCGTTTCCTTTGACATTCTTTTACCACGCCATGGTTGCGGAATTGGAAACTCCGTACACCCTTCCGAGTGATGGCCTCCGGGGCGCCGGTGGGGCGCACCACCGCCCGGGCGGATCGCGCCGGCTGCGGCGGGAGTTCCCGCGTCCCCAGCTCAGGGCCTTAGAGTCGGTCCATGGCAACCAGCGAGGGAACGGTACGGGTCGACAGCTGGATCTGGTCCGTACGGCTCGTCAAGACCCGTTCGGCGGCGGCCGCGGCCTGCCGCGGGGGACACGTACGAGTGAACGGCGACCGGGTGAAGCCCGCTCATCCCGTGAAGCCCGGGGACGAGGTGCGGCTGCGGCACGCCGGGCGCGAGCGGATCGTCAAGGTGACGCGCACGGTGCGCAAGCGGGTGGGCGCCCCGGTCGCCGCCGAGTGCCTGATCGACATGAGCCCGCCGCCGCCCGCCCCGGCGGAGGCCGCGGCCGTCCCCCGCCGGGACCGGGGCACGGGGCGGCCCACGAAGCGGGACCGGCGCGAGATGGACCGGCTCCGCGGGGCGTGAGCCCGCGACGGCGCGCGCGACGTCCCGCGCAGCCTGAGCCGGTGAGCCTCCCGGCGCGCCCAGCCTGCCGCCACGCCGCCCGGTCCCTGCCGGAAGCTCGGAGCCCGGGGACGGGCCCGCGCGCTAGATGTGGTCGCGCGGGATCGTCTCGTTCCAGGTGCGCGAGAACACCCGCCGGTCGGACTCGTAGCCGTCCAGGGTCGCGTCCAGCAGGAAATCGGTCTCGGTGCAGCGCAGCACCGTGTGGGTGACGGTCCGTACGTCCCAGTCGCCCCGGCGGAACGCCATGGTCCAGGTGGACTCGCCCCGCACGGACGTGAAGTCGTCGGCCACGGAGTCGTAGCGCTCGTAGGCGCGGCGGCTCACGTCCAGGCCGATCTCGTCGTAGCGGACGGTCCCGCTGTCCTTCACGATCTCCAGTGACTCGTTGTAGCCGATGAGGTCACGGGCCACCGTCCAGCGCTGTTCCGGCGGGCGCACCTGGGTGGCGGCCAGCGGTGGCGTGCCCTCCGGCTCCTCGAAGGGACGGCTGCCCACCTCGTCGCTCTCGGAGGCCGGCCGCACGGGCAGGGTCAGACCGCTGGCTCCGGTGTACACGCTCAGCAGCACCGGCTTCGGCGGCGGCCAGGCGAGCGGCCAGTACGAGGTGGACAGCGACAGCCTGATCCTGTGCCCGGGCGGAAACGCCTGCGCGACACCGTTGAGCTGGAAGGACACCCGGTAGCGCCGGCCCGGGACCAGTTCCTCCGGTTCCTCGTCCCGGCCGTTCTGGCGGGTGAGGTTGAGCAGGCCGTAGGTGATGCGGGTGGCACGGCCGTCCGGGGCCACGTCGGAGAGCCGGGCCGCGACCATCGCGACGGGCTCGCTGACCGCTAGGTCCAGTTCGACCGTCGGCGCGCCGAGGATCTCCAGCCGCTCGGTGAGGATGTCGCTGTCGAAGACCATCGAACCGCCGTCCTCCTCCCGCTGGTCGTACGGAAGGTCGGGCGGCGCGTTGTAGGAGGCCCATTTGCCCGCGAACTGCCCCACGGACAGCGGCGACTGGAGCGTCATCTCGATCTCCCCGACGCTGTCCCCGGGCTCCCCGATCCGGTGCCGGGCCAGCGGCCGGGTCACCTCGCGCACATGCGGCGACGGCCAGGCGGGCTCGCCCACCCAGCGGCCGGGACGCTCCTCGTACGACGTGGAGGGCGGCACGCTCTCCTGCATCCAGGCCTGGAGCACCGGCCCGTCCATGACGCCGTTGTCGGCGTCCTTCAGCCAGTGGTCCCACCAGCGCACGACCTCCTGGAGGTAGCCGATGGCCGGGCCCGGCTCGCCGAGGTGCGGGTACTTGTGGGACCACGGGCCGATCAGGCCCTTGCGGGGCACGTCCAGCTGCTTCAGGAGCCGGGTCACCGCGTTCGAGTAGCCGTCGGCCCAGCCGCTGGAGGCGAGGACCGGGCACTGCACGGCCCGGTAGTTCTCGCAGACCGAGGCGTGCCGCCAGTAGCTGTCGCGCCGCTGGTGGCGGAGCCATTCGGCGACCCACGGGCCGCTGTTCTCCAGCCGCTCGTGCCACATCTCGCGCCAGCGGTCGCCCACCAGGGCGGGGTCCGGCGGGCAGGTGGCGTAGGCGAACATGGTGCCGGCCTCGCCGAGGTTGTCGGACAGCAGACAGCCGCCCATGTAGTGCATGTCGTCGGCGTAACGGTCGTCGGTGAACGACGAGATGACGATCGCCCGCAGGCTCGGCGGCCGGCGGGCGGCCACCTGGAGGGCCGCGAAGGCCCCCCAGGAGATGCCCATCATCCCGGTGCGGCCGTCGCACCAGGGCTGCTCCGCGATCCACGCGAGCACGTCCTCGGCGTCGCTCTGCTCCTGTTCGAGGTACTCGTCCGTCAGGACGCCCTCGGACTCGCCGGTGCCGCGCAGATCGACGCGCAGACACGCGTAACCGTGTCCCGCCATGTACGGGTGATGGACCGAGTCCCGCACCGAGGAGAGGTCCCGCTTGCGATACGGGATGTACTCCAGCACCGCGGGCACCGGATCACCGTCCGAGGAGACCGGCCGCCAGATCCGGGCGGAGAGGCAGGTCCCGTCGGAGACCGGGATCCGTACGTGGTCCTCTTCCTTCACGTCGTACGGCAGGCTGGTCACGTAGCGCATGTACTTCCGTTCCTCTCAGCGCGCGGCGCCTTCGGATGCGTCGAATTCGAAGTGCAGCGCGTCGGTACAGCGTTCGTACTTCTCACACAGCTCGGTTTCGCTGTCCGCACCGATGAAGATGTGGGCGAGTTCGAAACTGTAGCTGTCCTGGCCCGGCATGCCGGAGAGCCGCTGGCCCTCCTCGGGGACGATTTCAATCTTCACGCCGGGGATTTCACTTTCCAGCCGGGCCACCTCCTCGGGCGTCGGAACGCGCCGGGCCACGCCGTCCTCGAAGCGCCGGTAGTACCACTTGGCGGCCGTCCGGTACGGCCCCTTTCCGCGCGGCAGCGCGGGATCGCGGCCGAGCGCGAGGCTGAACATGCAGTGATGGTTGGGCACCCCGTCGACGCTCTCGAACAGCTCCGCGTGCGACTGCGAATGACGCGGATTGATTTCCAGCAGATTGACCTCGTCGGTTTCCTTGTCGTAGAAGAATTCGATGCTGAAGGTGGCCCAGTTGGTGCCGATGTGCCGCATCACGCGCTGCGAGACGTCCTCCAGCCGGCGCACGACCCGCTCCGGGAGCCGGGAGGGGTACTGGTGGCGCAGGAACGAGGCGCTGTTCTCGTAGTCGATGGAGTCGAGGGTTCCGTAGACCACGACCTCGCCGTCGTACACATAGCCCTCCACCGCGTACTGCTCGCCGGTGAGCGTCTCCTCCGCCAGGCAGGCGGCGCCGCCGGCGGCCGTGATCTCGGGCGGCAGGTCGACCCGGTCCAGGATGTACTCGAAGGGCTTGCCGACGCGTGAGATGCCCTCGCGGATCTCGCCCACCGCCGCCCGGAACTCCTCCTCGTCGGCGACCCCGAAGGCCAGCTCCGAGGAGAAGGACTTGACCGGCTTGAGCCACATGGGGAAATTCAGCCCGGCCGGCGGCTCGGGCTCTCCGTCGAGGTCCACGAGCGCGAAGCGCGGATGCTCGTCGATGACCTCCCTCTGCACCAGCCGGCTCCAGTATTTGTGCTCGCACTTGAGGATCGATTCCAGGCTCGTGCTGCGCAGCCCGTACCGCTCACTCAATATGGGAACCAGCGTGCTCACCGGGAAGTCCCAATAGCCCACGACGGCGTCGATGGTGCCGTCGAAGGCGTCCAGCTGCGCCTTGGCTTTTTCGAGCAGATCGGCCACACGAATTTCGCCGTACTGCAGCTCTTCGATGGTCAGCAGGGGGTGCAGGTTGTACTGCTCGGCGTGCGGAACACGCCGCAGTGTGTCCAGGTTTTCCTCGTCCATGCCGATCACGAAGATGTTCGCGCGACCCATCGGACCTCCCTTTGCTCCGTTACGGTGAACAGCGGGTACCCGGAATGGCCGAAAAGCATTCTCCGGCCGGAACGGGGCCCGCCCCGCGTTTGCCCACCGCGCCGCGGAACATGGCTAGGCGGCCGCACCGGTCCGGGAACGGGAGCCGGACGTCCGGCGTCTGACGGGGGCGAGCAGCACCATGGGGGCGGGGACGGCGCCGCCGCACTCCTCACCGGCCGGGCCCGCAGGCGCCGCCGACTCCAGGTGCTGCAACAGCGCGCCCTCGCGCAGCGCCCACGGGCAGATCAGGATCTCCCGTACGCCCGCCCGCTTCATCGCCGTGTGCGCCACCACGGCCCCGGCCGCGGACTGGCGGGCCCGGGCGGCGGAGATGCCGGGCCAGCCGGCCCGCTCCGCGGCGGGCGCCGCGAGCAGCCGGTCACGGGCCCGCTTGAGGTCGGGGCGCGCCAGGCGCCGGGGCACCAGCGGGCCGTCCCTTCTCGGTGCGGCACCGCAGAGCCGGGCCAGCTGCTGGAAGGTGCGCGAGGTGGCCACGACCGTGTCGGGCGCCTCCCGGCGCATCCGGGCCGCCACATCCCGCAGTTCGGTGCGTACGTACGAGCGCAGCGCCCGCACCGCCGCCGGACCCGGCGGGTCCTCGGCCCCGAAGAACTCCCGGGTCAGCCGGCCGGCGCCGAGCGGGAGCGAGACCGCGAAGTCCGGCCGCTCCCCCGGGCCGTACGCCATCTCGAACGAGCCGCCGCCGATGTCGAGCAGCCCCAGCGACCCCGCCTGCCAGCCGGCCCACCGCCGGGCGGCGAGAAAGGTGAGTTCGGCCTCGACCTCGCCGGAGAGGACGACCAGCTTGACTCCGGTGCGGGCCCGGACGGCCTCGATGACCTCCGCCCGGTTCGGGGCGTCCCGTACCACCGCGGTCGCGTAGACCAGCAGCGTGGCGACGCCCCACCGGTGGGCCTCGGCCAGTGCGGCGTCGACGGCCCGCACCAGGGCGGCGACGCACGACCGGTCCAGCTCCCGTCCGGGCCCCAGCCGCTCTGCCAGCCGCAGCCGGAACTTGACCGTGCGGACCGGCGTCATCGCCGTCCCCCGGGTGTCCACGACCAGCAGACACGCCGTATTGGACCCCACATCGAGCACACCTGTACGCATGAACCACGGATACCCGTGCGGCACCCGGCTATGTGACAGTTCTTCCGGCCCTCTTCTCACAGCCTCCCGTGGTTTACCACGGGTTAACCGACAACGTTGTCCGAATCCGCGCGGACACGGTCGGCACCGCGCGCTCGCCGTACGCCCGGAGCATTGACAGGGGCACGACCCGAGCCGAAACATGGGAGCGCTCCCACCGGGCTCTGACGCCCCGGCGGTTCCTCCGTCACCACCCCCACGCCGTGCCGTGCCGTCCACCGGCGCGCACGGAGAAGCAGGAGAGACAGCCATGCCTTCCGGAAACCGCCTGCGGGCCGCTCTGGCCGTGACCGCCATGACCGGCGCCCTCTTCCTCACCCCGCCGGCCGGCGCCACGGCGGCCTCCCCCGCCGCCCCGGCCGGGGAGAGCACGTCCGGCGCGGCCGGCACCGACGCCGCCGCCACCCGCATCATGCCGCTGGGTGACTCGATCACCGGCTCCCCGGGCTGCTGGCGCTCCGTTCTGTGGAACCAGTTGCAGAGCGAGGGGCACACCGGCATCGACTTCGTCGGCACCCTCGGGCCGCAGGGCTGCGGCCAGGCGCACGACGGCGACAACGAGGGCCACGGCGGGGCCCTGGTCACCCGGGTCGCCGACGAGAACCAGCTGCCCGGCTGGCTCTCCGCCACCCGGCCGGACGTCGTGCTCATGCACTTCGGCACCAACGACGTCTGGAGCAACATCGCCCCGGAGCGCATCCTGGCCGCGTACACCCGGCTCGTGGAGCAGATGCGGGCGAGCAACAGCGGCATGAAGGTGCTCGTCGCCCAGATCATCCCGATGAACCCGAGCAGCTGCGCGGAGTGCGCCCGGCGCGTCGAGGACCTCAACGCCCTCGTCCCGCAGTGGGCCGAGGGCATCTCGACGGAGCAGTCGCCGGTGACGGTGGTCGACCAGTGGACCGGCTTCGACACCGCCACCGACACCTACGACGGGGTGCACCCGAACGACTCCGGTGACGACAAGATGGCCGCACGATGGCTGCCCGCCCTGTCCGCCCTCCTCTAGCACCGCTCGGCACTCCGGACAGCCCGGGCCTCCGGAACGGCCCGGCCCCCGGAACGGCCCGGCTCCCCGGAACGGCCCGGCTCCCCGGAACGGCCCGGCTCCCCGGACGGGCGCCCGGCATCCGGCCGCCCGCCGCCCGGTCCGCCACCTGCCGCGCCGGATCCCTTCCCGCTCCGGTCCCCGCGGGAGGCCTCCGGGCAGGGCGTTCCGGAGCCGCCCGCAGGCCGGTCCGCGCCCGGACGGCGGCACAGCTCCGGCACGCAGTACGGCCCCGGAACACAACACAGCCCCGGCACGTACCGCGGCCCCGGCGGGAGCGCGG
>NZ_WHPN01000313.1 GCF_009735685.1 Streptomyces lycii
TGATCATCTCGGTGTCGATGTCCGGGACCGTCACGCCGAGCCGCTCCAGGCGCTCCAGCGTCCGGCGGCTGCGGAAGGTGTCGCCCGCGGGCCGGGTTCCGGCCTCCGCGGCCCGCGCGTACTCCTCGAACGCGTCCAGATAGGGCAGGAACGGCAGCTCCCGGCCCGCCTCGCTCGTCTCTCTCAGCAGGCGCAGCCACGCCCCCAGCGGCACCGGTTCCGTACGTGTCCCGTGCAGCGCGTCGTGGACCCCCAGGAACTCCTCCGCGCCGGTCGGCCGGGCATGGTGGAGATGGTGGACCACGGCGCTGCCGGTGGCGCGGTCGGCATCGGTGGCGACGATGGCGTCGGTGGCGTCGGTGGTGCCTTCCTCGTCGAGGACGAGGGCGGCCAGTGCCCGGGCCGCGACGTCCACGGGCAGCAGGTCGGCGTGCGTCGCCACCGCGTCCAGGGGGTAGCGGCCCAGCGCGGCGCAGGTGGCGAGCAGCCGGCAGTACAGGTCACCCGGGTTGGCGACTCCCCGGCGGGTGTCCGCCCACACCCGGCCGAGCCGGTACACGCGTGCGTCGGCGCCGCGCGCCACCGCGTGCTGGACCATGCGGTCGGCGACCCACTTCCCGGCCGCGTAGCCGTCGGCCGACGGGTGGCGCTCGCCGGAGGTGTCGGAGTCCTCGGTGATCAGCCGGGGGCCGGGGCCGCCCCGGAAGACGCCCAGCGTGGAGACGTGGTGCAGGCGCTTGGGCCGCCCTTCCGCCAGAAGCCTCAGCAGTTCCCGCGTCCCCCCGACGTTCGCCGGTTTCAGGCGCTCGTACGACGAGAGATGGTGCACGTGCGCACCCGCGTGCACGACGGTGTCCACCTCCTCCGCCAGCCGGTGCCACCGGCCGGGCCCGGTCCCGAGGCCCGGCTCCGCCAGATCGCCGCGGACCACCCGCACGCGCGGGTCGTCCGCCGCCGCGCCCAGGCCGTACGCACCGGTGGCGTCGGCCAGGCGGGCGCGTGCCGCCTCCGCCGGCGCGCCGCGCACCAGGCAGAGCAGCTCCGTACCGGTCCGTTCGGTCCGCTCCAGCAACTCCCGCAGCAGGAAGGCGCCGACGAAACCGGTGGCTCCGGTGAGCAGGATCCGGCGCGGTCCCGAGGCGTCGCGAGGGGCCCCGGCCGCCGGGAAACGCATCCCCGGGCCGAGCCGGGCCTCGGCGTCCGTCACCACGGGACCGGCTCCCTCCGTGCGTCCCGCCCGGCCGCTCTCGACCAACTCGGCGAGTCGCCCGGCCGTGGGGGCCGCGAGGAAGTCCCGCACGCCGATCCGTACCCCGAGCCCGGCCCGTACCCTCGCCAACAGCCGCACCACGAGCAGCGAATGCCCGCCCAGCACGAAGAAGTCGTCGTCGGCGCCGACCCGTTCCACCGCCAGGATCTCGGCGAACACCTCGCAGAGCCGCGCCTCCAGCTCCGTCGCCGGTTCCCGCCCCGGGGACGGAGGCGCGTGACCGGGCGCGGGCAGCGCCTCGCGGTCCAGCTTCCCGTTGACCGTGACGGGCAGTTCGTTGAGGAGGATGAGGGCTGAGGGGGTCATGTGGTGGGGGAGGAAGGTGGTGAGGTGGGTGTGGAGTTGGGTGGGGGTGATGGTGTGGTGGGGGTGGGGGACGGCGTAGGCGGTGAGGCGGGGGTGGCCGGGGTGGTCTTCGCGGAGGAGGGCGGCGGCTTGGGTGATGGCGGGGTGTTGGGTGAGGAGGTTTTCGATTTCGCCGAGTTCGATGCGGTGGCCGCGGATTTTGATTTGGTTGTCGGCGCGGCCGAGGAAGTGGAGTTGGCCGTCGGGGGTGTGGTGGGCGAGGTCGCCGGTGCGGTACATGCGTGTGCCGGGGGGTCCGTAGGGGGAGGCGACGAAGCGTTCGGCGGTGAGTGCGGGGCGGTTGAGGTAGCCGCGGGCGAGGCCGGCGCCGGTGATGTACATCTCTCCGGGTACGCCCGGCGGTACCGGACGCAACGCCCCGTCCAGCACG
>NZ_WHPN01000314.1:0-811 GCF_009735685.1 Streptomyces lycii
ACCGGCTCCGGAGTCGGAGGCCGGGTCCGCTTCGGCGGCGGGGGCCGGACCTGCTTCCGGGGCAGGGGTCGGATCCGCTCCGGCGCCGGGGGCCGTTTCCGCGAGCGGGGCGGCTCCCGGGGCGGGGACTTGCGGGGCGGCCGGGGCTCCCTCCCGTGCTGCAGGAGCAGTTCCGGCCGGGCGCGCGTCGCGTTCGGGCGGAGCGGTTTCGGTGGCACGGGTGTCAGGTCGGGGCGCAGGGGCGGTTTCGGTGGCACGGGTGTCACGTTCGAGCGCGGGGGCGGTTTCGGTGGCACGGGTGTCATGTTCGGGCCGATGGGCGGTTTCGGGGGCGGCCGGGGCCTCCGGCTCCCCGGAGAGGGCTCCGCCGGCCGGGGTGTCCGGCGCGGACCGGGCGGGACCGGCCGCGGGGGAGCGGTCGCCGGAGGGGGCGGGAAAGCGTTCGGCGAGGCCCTCCAGCAACCGGGCGTAGGCCGCACGCTTGGGCGGGCGGGGCTCCGTGCGCCCCGACTCCCAGTTCCCGACGGCCTCCCGGCGGGTGTCGAGGGCCGAGGCGATCTGTGCCTGGCTGAGCCCCGCGGCCTCCCGCAGTCTCCGGCGCTCGGCCGGTTCCGGCAGATCGTCCCGCGCGACCTGGTCCAGCAGCGCGTCGACGGCGCTGAACAGCTCGTTCTCACCACTCACCGGGCTCACCTCCCAGCCCGCACCCTACCCCCGCCCGCGCGCCGGATCGCGCGCCGATCGCACGTGCCGGGCCGGGGCCCGGGGCGGCGCCGGGACCGGGGCCCCGGGCCGGCCGCCCCTCGGTCCC
>NZ_WHPN01000314.1:848-52683 GCF_009735685.1 Streptomyces lycii
CCCCGCCCCTCCGTCCTCCGTCCCTCCGTCCCCCGTCCCTCCGGTTCACAGCCCCGGTTGGCCGGCCGGGCCGCTGCCCCTCAGCGCAGCGGCACCGGGCGCCCGGTGCGGGCCGACGCGTAGCCCGCCAGGGCGATGCGCAGCGACCGCAGGCCCGCCTCGCCGTCGGCCACCCGGATCGCCTCGTCCGCCCCGTCGGCGCCGCCCCCCGGGACGGGCCCGGCGCCGGACCCCTCTCCCGGCCCGGCGGCCGTCTCCGGGAACAGGAACGCGCGCAGCAGCGCCGAGTCCAGGTCCGTGCCCCAGGGCAACTGCACGGGGGACCGGCTCCGTTCGTCGAAGCCCGTGACGTTCTGGCCGAACGCGTCCATCTCCACCGTCGCCCGCTCGCCGACCAGTTGCAGCTCCAGGCCGCCCCAGACCGGATGGTGGGCCGGCTGGCTCCAGCTGCAGTCGATCGTCGCGACCGCGCCGTTGTCGTACCGGACGGTCACCAGGCCCGCCGTGTCCGCGTCGACCTCGCCCGCGTACATCACGTTGTTCGTCTGCGCGTACACCTCGGTGGCGTGCGCGCCGTCGAACAGGTCGTCCAGCAGATCGGCGATGTGCACCGTGTGGTCCATCAGCGCCCCGCCGCCCGCCAGCTCCGGGTCGGTGAACCACGCCCGGTCGCCGGACGGGATACGGCCGTTGTTGGCGCCCGCGACCGTGAGCACCCGCCCGGTGCCGCCGCCGCGCACCGCCCGGCGCAGCGCCGCGTACGCCGGGCTGAACCGCACCGGATACGCCACACCGAGCCGTACGCCCGCCTCCCGGCAGGCCGCGACCATCGCCTCGCCGTCCGCGACCGTGGTGGCGAGCGGCTTCTCGCAGAGGACGTCCACGCCGTGCTTCGCCGCCAGCTCCACCAGCGGCCGGTGGCGCGCGTTCTCGGAGGCGACCACGACCGCGTCCGGGCCCCAGTCGAACAGTTCCTCGTACGTCTCCGCGTACGGCACGCCGAGCCGCTCGGCCAGTGCCCGGCCGCGGACCTCCCCGGGGCCCGCCGACTCCGCCGACGGGTCGCTCGCCCGTACCTCGACGCCGTCCATGCCGCGCAGCACCGTCGCGTAACCGGCGGCGTGGACATGGGCGAACGACAGCAGTCCGACCTTCACCGGGCCGCCACCTCCTCGGTCTCGTGGTGTGTGGTCTCCAGCTCCACGGCCCGCCCCGTGCGGGCCGACTCGGCCGCGGCGACCGCGATCCGTACCGCCTCCAGGCCGTCGCGGGCTGTCACCCGCGGTGTGCCGCCCCCCGTGACGGCGGCCGCGAAGTCCCGCAGTTCGGCGACGAACGGGCTCTCGGCCAGGTCGGTGGCCGGGATGCCCTCGCCGCGGGCCCGCTCGCCCTGGGCGACGACGCGGAACGCCTTGGTTTGCGCGGAGTCGTGGTGCAGCACCCCGTCGCGGCCCGCGACCCGGAACGTCGTACGGAACGCCGAGTCCGGCAGGCCCCACACCCCGTGCACATGGCTGACGGCGCCCGACGCGTGCGTCAGCACGGCCGTGGACGCCGCCACGCACCCCTCCACGGCGGGCGCTTCGAGATGGCCGCGCGCTTGGGCGTGCACCCGCACCACCGGCCCGGCGAGCAGCTGTGCGAAGTCGAAGTCGTGGACCATCTGGTCGAGCAGGATGCCGCCGGAGAGCGCCGCGTCGGCGAACCAGGGCGCCCACACCGGGTAGGCGCCGGTACGGGTGAAGCGCAGCACGGCGGGCTCGCCGACGGCACCGTCGCGGACGGCCTCGGCGAGGGCGGCGTACTCCGGGAACCAGCGCACGACATGCGCCGGGAAGAGCACGACGCCCGCCGCCTCGGCCGCCTCGGCCATCTCCCGCGCGTGCTCGACGCTCAGGGCGAGCGGCTTCTCGCACACCACGTGCTTGCCCGCCCGGATCGCGGTGAGCGCGATCTCCCGGTGCGTGTGGGTGGGAGTGCAGATGTCGACGGCCGTACTGCGCGCCAGGAGCTCGTCGAGGGAGCGCGCCGCCACGACACCGTGCGCGCCGTACCGCTCCGCGAGTTTCCCGGCGTTGTCGTCGGTGGAGAACACGGTGACCCGCGCTCCCAGCTCGACCCAGGCGGGCAGATGGGCGCGGGCGATGCCGCCCGCGCCGATCAGCCCGATGTCCATGTCCGGCACGTGACCGCCTTTCGGTTCGGTGATGGTGATGGTGATGGGGATGGGGATGGGGATGGGTGAAGAGGGGTGGGGTGTGTGATGTGCGATGGGGGATGGGTGACGGGGGTCGACATGGGCGGCGGGAGGATCCGGTGGCGCGGGGAGCGCGCAGTACGGGCGGGACGGCGGCCCCCCGTCCGGTGAGCCGCGCCGTTCCGGCAGCCGCGCGGTGCCGGCGGCGCCGCTCGGCCCCCGGGACCGCTAGCCCTTCGAGCCGCTGAGCGCGATGCCCTGCACGAAGTGGCGTTGCAGCAGCACGTAGAGGATCAGCATCGGCAGGCTGGCGACGAGCGAACCGGCCATCAGCACCGGGTAGTTCGTCACGAACTGCCCCTCCAGCGACGCCAGCCCGGCGCTGATCGGCATGGTCGTCGGATCGGTGTTGACGACCAGCGGCCACAGCAGGTCGTTCCACGACCACATCGCCGTGATGACCGCCAGCGCGGCCAGGGCGGGCCGGACCAGCGGCAGCATGATGCTCCAGAAGATCCGCAGCGGCCCGGCGCCGTCGATACGCGCCGCCTCCTCCAGCTCCTTCGGCAGCGCCATGAAGAACTGCCGCAGCAGGAAGGTGCCGAACGCGCTGAACATCCCGGGCAGGAACAGCGCGGGCACGCTGTTGAGGAGGCCCAGCCGCTGGATGATCTCGTGCTGCGGCAGGATCAGCAGCTGCGCGGGCACCATGAGCACCGACAGGAACACCGCGAAGAGGACGTTCTTGCCCCGGAACTGCATGCGCGCGAACGCGTACGCCGCCAGTGAGCAGAACACCAGCTGCCCGAGGGTGCGGCCGAGGGTGTTGAGGGCGCTGTTGCCGAGCATCTCGGCGAACGGCAGCGCCGTGAAGACCTCGCTGAACGCGGCCGTGTCCCAGTTCTGCGGCAGGAACGTCGGCGGCACCCGCACCGACTCCGGCATGGTCTTGAACGCGGTCAGCAGCTGCCACACGAACGGGAACAGCATGACCAGCGCGCCCAGCGACAGCACCGCGTGCGTCGCCAGCGTCCCGGGGTCGACGCGCCCGGCACGCGCGGGCCTCCCGGCGCGGGGGGTCGGCTCAGGCATAGTGCACCCACCTCTTCTGGAAGCGGAACTGGAGGTACGTCAGGCCTGCGATCAGCAGCATCAGCAGGAACGCGAGCGCCGCCGCGCCGCCCTGCGAGTTCTCCTCGAACGCCCACTTGTAGAAGAGCGTCACGATGGACTGGGTCGAGCCCAGCGCCGGGTTGACGGGGCTCATCATCACGTAGATCAGGTCGAACTGCTGGAGCGAGTTGATCACGCAGATCACCGAGGCGAAGAAGATGCTCGGGCTGAGCAGCGGCAGCGTGATGCGGAAGAAGCGGCGCACCGGGCCGGCGCCGTCGAGCTGGGCGGCCTCGTAGTAGTCGCGGGGGATGGCCTTGATGCCGGCGATGAAGATGATCAGGTAGTAGCCGACCTGGGACCAGACCATCACGGTGCCGATCGCGTAGACCGCGGTCGACGGGTCGGAGACCCAGTAGCGGCCGTCGACGCCGATCACCGACAGGGCCTCGTTGACCATGCCGAAGTCGCCGTTGTAGAGCCAGTTCCAGACCAGGCCGACGGCGGTCGGCAGGGTGATGAACGGCAGGAAGTACAGCGCCCGGTAGACGGACACGCCGCGCAGCCCGGGGCGGTTCATCAGGTCCGCCAGGACGATCGCGACGGGCAGGGTGACCAGGCCCATCGCCATGTAGACGAGGGTGTTGAGCAGTGCCCGCCCGACGGTGACGTCCTGCACCACCCGCTGGTAGTTCTCGCCGCCCACCCAGGTGTTGCCGCCGAACACCCCGAAGGAGGTGAAGCTGAAGTAGAACGTCTGGAGCAGCGGCCAGAGGTAGAAGACGAGGAAGCCGAGCGCGATGGGCGCGATGAAGAGGTACGCGGAGCGCTGGGTGCGCCCCGGCCCGCGGCCCGTCGCCTTCCGCGTACGCCGCCCGGTTCTGCCTGCGGCCTGCGCCGCGGCCGTGGAGGGGAAGACCGCCATCGTCACTTCTCCTGTTCCAGGGCGAGGTTCATCTGCCGGGCCAGGGTGCGGGCGGCCTCCTCGATGCCGCCCTTGCCGGTCCACGGCCTGCCGAGCAGCTGGGTCTGGAGGTTCTCCCAGGCCGCCGTGTACTTCGAGGCCGGGTAGGGGACGGCGTAGTCGAGCATGTCGATGAAGTGCCGCAGCTCGAACTCCGGCATCGACTTCACCCAGATGTCCTGCGTCCCGGCGTACGAGGAAATGGTGACGCCCTCGCGCGCCTGGATCTCCGCGGCCCGTCTCGACCCCATGAACTTCACGAACTCCCAGGCGGCCCCGGCGCGCGGGCTCTTGCCGGATATCGCGTTGGCCAGGCCGTGGATGGTGGTGGCCCGCTCGCGGCCCCTGGGGAGCACGGCGACTCCGCCGTGGTCCCTGATCGCGGGGGAGGCGTACATCTGGGAGGCCATGGCGGAGAGGTCGTAGTTCATCGCCGTCCGCTCCGACAGATACAGCTGACGGCCCCTGGTGTCCGTCATGGCGCTCTGCGACGGGGACCAGCCGCGGTCGATCATGTCGGTCCACAGGCGCAGGCCCTCGATGGTGCGCGGGTCGTCGAAGCCGGACCTGCCGTCCCGGATCACATAGCCGCCGGCCTGCGGGATGGTGTTGTAGTACGTGTACTGGCGCCACATCTCGCCGGTGATGCCGTGCACGCCCCGGCTCGGGTCGGTCAGCTCGGCGGCGGCGTCCCGCAGCGTGTCCCAGGTCCAGGTGTCGTCCGGATAGGGCACCCCGGCCCGGTCGAAGAGTTCCTTGTTGTACCAGAGGCCGATGGTGTCGAAGTCCTTCGGCATCGCGTAGCGCTCGCCGCCGTAGGAGTACATCCCGACGAGTTCCCCGGGATGGACGCCCATGTCGAACCCGTCCCGCTCGATGAATTCGTCCAGCGGGCGCAGCACGCCGTTCGACGCGTACAGCTGGATGTTGACGGCGTTCATCCAGAACACGTCGGGCGCCGATCCGCCGCGCATCGCGGTCTTCAGCGTGGTCCAGTACGCGTCGAACGGGGTGACCTCGATCTTCACCGAGATCTCCGGGTGCTCCGCCTCGAAGGCCTTGGCGATCTTCCGCATGCCGGGCACCTGCAACGGGTCCCACATGCCGTATCTGAGGACGGTCCGGCCGCCGGAACCGTCCGGCGAGTCTCCGCCGCCGGAACAGCCGGTGGCCAGGACGGGCGTGGCCGCCACTGCTCCGGCGAGCAGGCTTCTCCTGCGCATACGCAACTCCGAAGGGGACGCTGGGGGGTGCGGTGTCGTCGTCGTCCGGGCCGAGCTGCCGGCCCGGCGTGCGGGTGGTACGGCGTGCGGGTGATCCGGCGTGCCGTCGAGGGGGTGCACGAAGGATGCGCGGTGGCTCGGTGTCCGGTCGCTCGTGTGGGGTGGCTCGTGTGGGCCGGCTCGGTGCGCGGGCCGGGCTCGGCGCGAGGACGGTTCGGTGTACGGGTGGTACGGGTCGCGGGTGGTACGGGTCGCGGGTGGTGCGGGGCGTGCGGACGGTTCGGATGCTTCGGATGTTCCGGGGGTGCGGGTGGGTCAGCGCACGGGCGGTGGGAGCGGGGGAAGCGCGCCCGGAGCCTGCGTCAGCGCTTCGTCGACGCAGTCCAGGGCCTTGCGTACGGCGCCGAGCGCGACGCCCTGTTCGCCGAGCGTGCTGACCGCGATCCGCGGCACGTGCAGCGTGATGTCCCGCAGATGGCGGACCAGCAGCGGTGTCAGCGACCCGCCGGCCGGGGTCAGCCCGCCGGACAGGACGACCAGCTCCGGGTCGAGCGCGAGCACGAGCGCCGCGACCCCCGGGGCCAGCCGGGCGGCGTACCGGTCGAGTACCTCCAGCGCCGCCGGATCACCCTCGCCCGCCGCACGGGCGAGCGCCTCCACCTCCGACTCGCCCTCCCGCCGCTCGCCCTCCCAGATCAGCACGTCCTGCGCCCGGGCCAGCCCGAGCTGCGGGAGCAGCCCCAGCTCACCGGCACCGCCGCGGCGGCCGCGGTGCAGCCGCCCGTCGATCAGCACGCCGCAGGAGGAGCGCCGGCCCGCCAGCACACAGGCGACGTCGTCCGCGAGTTGCGCGGCGCCGCGCCAGTGCTCGGCGAGGGTGGCGAGGTTGACGTCGTTCTCGGCCAGGATCCGGCAGGAGAAGGCGCTGCCGAGCTTGCGGGCCAGGTCCAGGTCGGTCCACTCCGGGACCACCACGGACAGGATCCGCCCGGAGTCGTCGACGACTCCGGGCACCCCGACGGCCAGCGCCCACAGATCGTCCTGCCGCACCTTGTGATCGACCAGGAACCGGTCGATCCGGGCCCGGAGGAACGCGAGCCGGTCGGGCCCGCTCATCCTCGGGTCGATGTCCTCGCGCTCGGCGGCGGAGACCGCGCCGGACAGATCGGACAGCAGCAGCACGATCTTGTGCAGACCGATGTCGACCCCGACGACGTGACCCGCCTCCCCGCGGAACCGGAAGCTCCGCGCCGGCCGGCCGGAGCGCCCCGTGACGCTCTCCGCCTCCTCCGCGAGCCCCTGCGCCACCAGCTCCTCGACCAGCAGCTCCACTGTGGGCCGGGACAGCCCGGTCGAGGTGGACAGCTGGCCGAGCGTCTGCGCCTGGGTGCGCAGCGAGCGCAGCACGGCATTGGTGTTCATCCGCCGCAGGGCGGCCAGATCGTGTCCCCGCACCGCGCACCTCCTGGGCCGCTCCGATCGGCTGTTGGTTGAGGACTGTTGCATAACCTGCGGCGCACGTGAACCCTGGCTGCGCGATATTTATGAAGGACTTCTTCCTAAAGGGCTCCGTCTCCGGGACGCTGTGCCGGGAGCAGCGCGGACACGTACACCGGGAGGACCGCGACGATGACGACGGAGAGCACGACGGAGAGCACAGCAGAGAGCACAGCGTCGAGCACAGCCTTGAGCACGACGGGGAGCCGGCCGGAGAGCACGACGACGCGCACGTGCGGGAAGGCGGCCGGGAGCACGGCGGAGACCGGTCCGGCAGCCGGTACCGGCCGGCCCGCGGGCCCGGAGCTGCGGATCGGCGTCGTCGGCGTGGGGCAGCGCGCGGCGCTGGCCGCCCACGCCCACCGCCCCGGGGCCGGATCGCGGGTGACGGCCTGCGCCGACCCGCACCCCCGCGGCCGGGAGGCGGCGCGGTCGCTGTTCGGCCCCGGTGTGCCGGTGTACGACGACCACCGGCAGCTCCTGGACGAAGCCCGGCCCGACGCGGTCATGGTCCTCACCCCGGACCACCTCCACACTGCGCCCGTCCTCGACGCCCTGCGCGCCGGCGTCACCGTCTTCGCCGAAAAGCCGCTCGCGATCACGACCGAGGACTGCGACCTGATCCTGCGCACCGCCCGGGACACCGGCAGCCGCCTCTACGTCGGCCACAACCTGCGGCACGCACCGGTCGTCCGCCGGATGCGGCAGCTGGTCCTGGACGGCGCGATCGGACGCGTACGGGCCGTGTGGTGCCGCCACTTCGTCGGCCACGGCGGCGACTTCTACTTCCGGGACTGGCACGCGGACCGCCGCAACACCACCGGTCTGCTGCTCCAGAAGGGCGCCCACGACCTCGACGTCGTGCACTGGCTCGCCGGGGGCTGGACCCGCCGGGTCACGGCACTGGGCGACCTCGCGGTCTACGGCGCCGCCGCCGGCCGGCGGGACCGCTCCGGCGAGCGCATGGCCGACTGGTACGACCCGGACACCAACTGGCCGCCGACGGCCCTCACCGGGCTCAACCCGGTCGTGGACGTCGAGGACATCAGCATGCTGACCGGCCGCCTCGACAACGGCGTCCTCGTCGGCTACCAGCAGTGCCACTTCACCCCCGACTACTGGCGCAACTACACCGTCATCGGGGACCACGGCCGGCTGGAGAACTTCGGCGACCTCGACGGCGCGGTCGTCAAGGTCTGGAACACCCGACGCTCCGGCTACCGCGAGGACGCCGACCGGGTCGTCACGGTGCCGGCCACCGGCTCGGTCCACGGCGGCGCGGACGAGGCGCTCGTCGCCGAGTTCCTGCGCTTCGCGGCCCGCGGCGGCCCGACGGAGACCTCCCCGGTCGCCGCCCGGGAAGCCGTCGCCGCCGGTCACGCCGCGACCCGCTCCCTGCGGAACGGCGGCACACCGGCCGAGATCGAGCCGCTGCCGGCGGAACTCGTCGCGTACTACGCGGCGGGCCAGCCGGGCACCCCCACCTGAACTGCCGTGCGGCGCAAGGACTTTGTAGGATCCCCGGCATGATCCTGCCTGGTGCGTCCCGCGATCCCTACTCGTCCATCGACGCCGCCGTCGGCAGCTCACTGGAGGCGGAAGCCGGGGACTCGGACGCCTGGGACACGGCCCTGGGCGGAGAGGCGTACCGGACCGGCACGAGCGGCACCGTCGCCGTGTCGGCCGGCGGTGCCGCGCCCTGCCCGTGCTGCGGCCATCTGACGCTCGGCGAGACCGGCGGCTACGAGATCTGCCCGGTGTGCTGCTGGGAGGACGACCCCGTGCAGCTGCGCTGGCCGCTGATGGAGTCCGGCGCCAACGAGCTGTGCCTGATGGACGCGCAGCTCAACTACCGGCGGACCGGCGCCGCCGCGGAGCGCTTCCGCGGCCGGGTGCGGCCGCCCGCCGCCCACGAGCGGCGCGACCCCGGCTGGCGTCCGGTGGATCTGGCGAAGGACTCCTTCGAGGCGGCGGACACCGAGGTGCCGTGGCCGGAGGACCTGGCGCTGCTGTACTGGTGGCGGCCGGCGTTCTGGCGCCGGGGCGCCTGACCCGGGGCACCTGTCCCGGGTCGCCGTGGGCCGGGTCCGGGCGCGGACCCGGGTGCGCGCCGGCGGCGTCGGCCCCGTCCCGGCCCGGTGGTGTGCCCGTCGTGGGTGACCGGCAGGATCCGCTCGGGCTCGCCACGGGCGGCTCAGGCGGAACCGGACGGGTCCTCCCGGAAGGGGCGGCGGTAGTCCGGGAAGCGTTCCGACCGGGGGTCCAGCAGGTCGAGCAGCTCGATCAGCAGCCACTGCACCTTCACCAGGCGCGGCACCGCGGGCTCCGTGTCGGCGGCCAGCGCGTCGACGTCCGCGAGCAGGGGCCGGAACCAGCCGCGGAACTCCTCGTCCGTGTCGAGCCTCGCCGAGAACTCGGCGTATCCGAGACACCGGCGCCGGCCGGGCTCGCCCTCCGGGTGCACCATCAGTTCGCCGATCGCGCGTTGCTGGGCGCGGAACAGCCGCAGTTCGCTGCTCTCGGCGTAGGTCCAGTTGAGGGCCCGCGCGATCTCGGTGATCGTGAGCATGACCCGCTGGTTGGTCCGGGACCCGCCGAGGTCCAGGAACTGCACGTCCCGGCGCAGGATCTCCACCCAGCCCAGATACTCCGCGAGCACGAAGACGGTGCTGCGGCGCGCGTACTCGGCCTCCGCCGGGCTGCCGCGGAGGATGAACGCCGTCAGGAAACCGCGGGTGACGGTGTGCCTGTTCAGGATGTTGTAGAGCCTGCTCTGCAGGTCGTAGGCGGCCCACGCGAGCGAGGCGCCGTAGGCGTCCATCAGATTGCGGTGCTCCGCGGTACGCAGCCGCCGTTGGGCCCAGTAGCCGAGCACCGCCGTGACGGCGGCACCGGCCAGGGCGACCACCGCGGACACCAGCGTCAGGGTGTCGATCGGGACCGACTCCTTTCCGGGTACGGCGTTTATCGGGTACGGGAACGCCTTCGGGGCCGGGAACGCCTTCGGGCACGCGCCCCTCCGGTACGCGAGCCTCCGCTGTGAGGAGTCACGGCGCCCGGGACCCGGCGGGCTCCTCGCGGGGGAAACCGTACCGCCGGCCGGAGCCCGGTCCGGAGCCCGGTCCGGAGCCCGGGCCGGGGGCCGGGCCGCGAACGGACGTCAGTCCGGCACCGTCACCAGCCCCGTCTCGTAGGCGATGATGACGAGTTGCACCCGGTCGCGCGCGTTCAGCTTCGACAGCAGGCGGGTCACATAGGTCTTGGCCGTCGCCACGCTGATGCACAGGCCGTCGGCGATCTCGGTGTTGGACAGGCCGCCGCCGACCAGGGTCAGTACCTCGCGTTCCCGGTCCGTGATCGGGGCGAGGGACCGGGCGGGGGCGGCGCGGCCGGCCGGGCGGGCGGCGAAGTCCCGGATCAGACGGCGGGTCACGCTCGGCGCGATCAGGCCGTCCCCGGCGGCCACGACGCGGACGGCCGCCAGGATGTCGTCCAGCGCCATGTCCTTGACCAGGAACCCGGACGCGCCCGCGCGGAGCGCACCGTAGACGTAATCGTCGTCGTCGAACGTGGTGAGGACGACGACACGGGCCGCCGACCCCGGGTCCTCGGTGATCAGCCGGGTGGCCTCGATGCCGTCCGTACCGGGCATCCGGATGTCCATCACGACGACGTCGGGCCGCAGTTCACGCGTCATCCGTACCGCTTCGGAGCCCGTACCGGCCTCACCGGCGACCGCCAGGTCCGGGGCGTTCGAGACGACCATGCGGAGGGCGGCCCGGACCAGCGGTTGGTCGTCGGCGAGGAGCACGCGCACGGTCACCGGGCGGCCGCCGGAGTCGTGCCGGCTCCCCGGACGGGAGCCGCGTCCGGAAAAAGGGCCGCTTCCGGAACCGGGGTTGCTTCTGGAGCCGCGTCCGGAAGGGGGGTCGGGGCCGGGTCCGGAGAGGCGGCCGGGTCTGGAGCAGGGGCCGCGTCCGGAGCGGTGGCCGCGTCCGGAACGGGGGCCGCTTCTGGAACCGCGTCCGGAGCGGGGGCCTCGGTTCCGGGCTCCGCCGGGACGGGCAGCAGCGCGCTCACCAGGAAGCCGCCCTCCGCGCGCGGTCCGGCCGCGAACTCCCCGTGCAGCAGCCCGACCCGTTCCCGCATCCCGATGATCCCCCAGCCGGTGTCGCGCCCGCGGGGACGCCCGTCCGTGTGCGGTCCCGAGCCGGTGCCCCGGCCGGGCGGCGGCCCGTCGTCGGCCACCTCGAGCCGCAGTTCCCCGGCCCGCCGGTCGATCGCCACCCGGCAGGAGTCCGCACCCGAGTGGCGCACCACGTTCGTGACGGCCTCCTGGACGACGCGGTACGCCGACACGTCGATCTCCGGTGGCAGCGGGCGCGCTTCGCCCCGCCGGACCACGTCGACCCGCACCCCGGCCGCCGTCGTCGTCGCGGCCAGCCGTTCGACGTCCGCGAGCCCGAGCCCCGGTTCCGGCGGGGCCGCGCGGGGTGGCCGGCCCGGTTCGGCCTCGCGGAGGGCGCCGAGCATCCGGCGCAGCCCGGACAGCGTCTCCCGCCCCGCCGTCTCGATCGCCCCGAGCGCCTCGCGCGCCCCGGACGGCTGGGTGTCGATGACGCGGGCCGCCGCGCCCGCCTGGAGCGCGATGATCCCGATGCTGTGCGCCACCATGTCGTGCAGCTCCCGGGCGATCCGCAGCCGTTCGGCGGTGACGGCCTGAGCGGCCGCCTGGGCGCTCAGCGTCTCGGCGTACACCCGCGACTGGCGCGCCGAGTTGCCGACGAGCCAGGCGATGACCACCGTCAGGGCCAGATACGGCTCCGGCGGGATGCCGTCGTCGGGCCGCAGCAGCTGGTGGGCGTAGTAGCCGGCCAGGACGGCCGCGGCCAGGCCCGCCGCGGCCAGGGATTTCCGGCGGGGGCAGGCGGCGGCGACGAAGCCCAGGGCGACGTCGGCCGCCAGGAACTGCACCGGGGGGATCTCGCGCTGCTGCCAGGCGGCCGTGGTCAGGACCGTGCCGGCCGTCAGCAGGACGAAGCCCGCCACCGGCCGGCGGCGCAGCAGGGCACTGCCGGCCAGCGCCAGCACCACGGCGAGCGCCAGCAGCAGCCGGGCCCGCGGGGAGTCCAGGCCGTCCGCCGGATACGCGTACGAGATCTCGCCCTGCCGCGGCAGCAGGACGTACTCGACGACGGGATGGGCGAGCGCCGCACACCAGGTCAACGCCGTCCAGAAGCCGGGCGGCACACGTTTCAGCAGGGGCAGACGAGGAGGGGCGGACATGCGGGGATGGTAGCCGCGGACGGCGGCCGCGGCATCGGACCACGGGTGTACGACCGGGGACGACAGCGGGCACCGGGATGTGTCCGCGCCGGTCCGACGACGCGGGGCGGGGGCGGGCGGCAGTGTGGGGCGGGTGATCGAAGCAGAAGAACTCACGAAGCGCTACGGCAGGACGACCGCCGTCAGCGGCCTCACCTTCAGCGTGCGGCCCGGCCAGGTCACCGGGTTCCTCGGCCCGAACGGCGCAGGGAAGAGCACCACCCTGCGCCTGATCCTCGGCCTGCACGAGCCGACCGCCGGCAGCGTCACCGTCGGCGGCCGCCCGTTCCGGTCCCGGCCCCGCGGGCTGCGGCACGTCGGGGCGCTGCTCGACGCCGGCGGCGTGCACGGCGGCAGCACCGCCGCCGCGCATCTGGCGGTGCTGGCGCGCTCCAACCGCATCCCGCGCGGCCGGGTGGACGAGGTGCTGGCGGAGGTGGGGCTGTCCGCCGTCGCCCGGCGCCGGATCGGCGGCTTCTCGCTCGGGATGAAACAGCGGCTCGGGATCGCCGGGGCGCTGCTCGGCGACCCGCCGGTGCTGCTGTTCGACGAACCGCTGAACGGGCTCGACCCGGAGGGGGTGCGCTGGGTGCGCGGACTGTTCCGCCGCCTGGCCGCCGAGGGCCGCACCGTGTTCGTCTCCAGCCATCTGATGTCGGAGATGGAGCAGACCGCGGACCGGCTCGTCGTCATCGGCCGCGGCGAGCTGATCGCCGAACAGAGCCTGCCGGACTTCCTGGAGAGGTTCGCGGAGCGCGGGGCACGGGCGACCGTGACCGTACGCACCCCCGAAGCCGCCGCGCTGACCGCGCTGCTGACCGCCGAAGGCGCCACGGTGACGACGGCTTCCGGGGCGGCTTCCGGGACGGCCTCCTCCACGCCGGCTTCCGGGACGGCTTCCGGGCCGGCGGACGGCGTGCCCGGTGGCGACGCGCTGACGGTGACGGGCCTGAGCGCCGCACGGATCGGCGACCTCGCCTTCCGCAACAACGTCCCGCTGCACGAAGTGGCCACCCGTACCGCGTCCCTGGAGGAGGCCTTCATGGACCTCACCGCCGACAGCGTCGACCATGCCTCGGGAGAACACCGATGACCCACCTGCGAACCGCCGGCCCGGCCGGTGACGCCCGCCCGCGGACGGCCGCCGACCCGCGGCCCCGGTTCCGCGACCTCCTCGCCGCCGAGTGGCGGAAGACCTGGGCGCCGCGCTCGGCCGCGTGGACGTACGCGGTCGGCGCGCTGGTCGTCATCGCGGTCAACGCGGGAGCCGCCTGGGACCGTTACTCCTACTGGCACGAGATGGACGCCCGCTCGCGGGCCGATTTCATCCGCGACGGCATCTCGCTGTGGGACGCCTTCACCGGCAACGCGAGCATCACCCTGATGCTGATCGCCGGTGCCGTCGGCGTCCTCGCGGTGACCGGCGAGTACGGCACCGGCCTGATCCGCACCACCTTCGCGGCCGTCCCGGCCCGCCGCTCCGTGATGGCGGCGAAGGCGGCCGTCGTCGCGGCGGCCACCACCGGACTCGGCGCGGTCGTCGCGGGAACCTCGTTCGCGCTCACCCAGGCGATCCTGTCCGGGCGCGGTGCGGGCGTCTCCATCGGGCATCCCGGCGCCCTGCGCCTGGTGGTGGCGTCCGCGCTGGTCGCCCCGGTGTCGGCGCTCACCGGCATGGCCGTGGGCGCCGTCATCCGGCACACCGCGGGCGCGCTGACCACCACCTTCGGGCTGCTCGTCGTCCCGCCGCTGGTCTTCGGCGAGGACCAGTACGCGACGGCGGTCGTCAACCACGCGCTGCCGACCAGCGCGTGGCACCGTCTCGCCGAGGTGGGGGTGCCGCAGGAAGTCGCGTACCCGTGGACGAGGACCGGCGGCTGGATCGTCTACGCGGCGTGGGCGTGCGCGGCCGTGCTGGTGGCCGTCACGGTCGTACACCGCCGGGACCAGTGACGGGAGCACGGGAGCCGGGGGGCACGAGAGCACGGGGGTACGGGAGCTGGGGAGCACGGGGGTGCGGGAGTGCGGGGGGCACGGGGCACGGGGGCGCCGTGCCGGTTCACTTCGTGCTGATGTCGAGCACGGCACCCTTGTGGTTGGACGTCGTCCCGATCGTCACCTCCTGGCCGTCCGGCCGGCCGAAGGTCCCCGTGCCCCTGGGGCCGATCAGCACGATCTGGCCCTTGCCGCCCGAGGGGGAGGAGTGCTGGAGCGTCACCTCGCCGTCCTCCACGGCGATGTGCAGTTCCAGATCACCGACCGTGATGATCTCCTGCCCGCCGACGAGCACCTCGCAGTTCCCGTCCCGGCAGGCTCCGTAGTCCTCGCCGTCCGCCGCCGCGGGCAGGGCGGCGGTCAGCTCCGGCGCCGGTGACTCCGAGCCGTTCCCCGCCGCGCAGCCGGGCGCGCGGCGGTGGGCCTCCCCGAGCCCGGGATCCTTTCCGGCCAGCGCCTTCAGGTCCGGCTCCGGAGCCCTCACGGAGGCGACGAGCCCGGCGATCCGCTCCGCGCGGCGGAGCTGTTCCTTCTCGCCGAGGGAATGGATGACGCTGAAATCGCCGAGCGCTGAGATCTCCGGATCGACCCTGCCGAGTTCTCTCTCCCACGCCTTGTGCAGCCGGTCCGCGGCGGCCAGGCCGGACGGTTTCATCTCGTCGAGCCGGCGGATGAGCTGTTCGACTTTTCCGGGCGCGTCCGAGAGATAGTTCTGCACCTGGAAATCCGGGTCCAGCACGGAATCCTCCGGCGGGTTCTTGATCTCCGCGATCTCCTCGGCGCTTTCCGCCTGCCACGATTCCAGGGCCGTTGCGACCCGGCACATGTCACCGGCCCAGGTCACCAGGGCCTGCGGCGGGCCGGACCGCGACGCGCCCGGCTCCGGTTCGCCGTCCCGCACCGGGGGCCCGCCCGTCCCGCTCCCCGGCGAGCAGCCGCCGACGGCCGGCGCCAGACCGATCACCAGCCCGATCACCAGGCCGACCGCCGGCCCGGCCGCCGGTGCCGCGCCGCGCGGGCTCTTGTGCGTCCAGGGCATGGCCCCGCCCCCTCGTTGTCCCGATGCCGCCCCTCCGCGCCGCTCGCGCGCGAGCCGCTCCGGCGGGAGGAATGCCCTGCGCCGCGCGGCGGGACGGTCCGGTGAACTGCCGGTGAACGCAAAGGAGATGACCGGGGCGGACCGTCCGTCGTGCCGCGCGGGTATTCGGCCGCATCGCGCCTTCAATCCTTTCAGCGGCGCCTCTACTCTATCGGTGAAATTGGATCAAGCACAGGCATGTTCCGGGCGTTTCCACAATTGAGGAGACAAACACATCCATGCGATTACTCCGATGCTTGCAGATCCTGTTGACCGCCCTGTTGGCGTTCACGATGCAGACCGGTCCGGCCGCGGCGGATGACGGCAGGGACTGGGCCATGGGCGGGTACGACCACGCCCACACCCGCTCGAACCCGCACGAGAAGATCCTGTCCCCGGCGACCGTGGGCGGCCTGGGCTCCAAGTGGAGCGTGGGCACCCAGGGCGATGTCTCGGCCACTCCCGCGGTGGTCGACGGCGCGGTCTACTTCCCCGACTGGGGCGGCTCGTTCACCAAGACCGACGCCGGGACCGGTGAACAGATCTGGCAGCGCTCCGTCCCCGAGTACACCGGCATCGAGGACGCGGTGTCCCGCAGCAGCCCGGCCGTCGTCGGCGACACCGTCTACATCGGCACCCAGAGCGGCGCCCGCCTGCTGGCGATCGACACCGAGACCGGCGATCTGCGGTGGGACATCGCGATGGACGAGCACCCGTCCGCCATCCTGACCCAGTCGCCGATGGTGTACGACGGCGTGATCTACCAGGGCGTCTCCTCCGAGGAGGAGATCGACGCCATCGACCCGGAGTACCGGTGCTGCACCTTCCGGGGCAGCCTCGCCGCGGTCGACGCGGAGACGGGGGAGATCCTCTGGAAGACCTATATGACGCCCGAGTCGGAGGGCGAGGCGCCGGACATCTACAGCGGCAACGCGGTCTGGAGCGGCACACCGGCGATCGACCCCGGGACCGGCACCGTCTACATCACCACCGGCAACAACTACACGCTCCCCGAGGAGGTCCAGGAGTGCCAGGCGGAGGGCGGCACACCGAGCACGTGCAGCTCGCCCGACAACCACCTGAACTCGATCGTCGCGCTCGACGCGGCCACCGGAAAGGTCAAGTGGGCGACCGGACAGGACAGTTTCGACACCTGGAACGGCGGCTGCATCGTCGGCCCGCCGCCGAACAACTGTCCGCCCATCGCCGGCCCCGACCACGACTTCGCGGACGGCGCCCACCTGATCACCGTCCCCGGCCCCGACGGCGAGCCCCGCAAGCTGGTCGGCGCCGGACAGAAGAGCGGCATCTACTGGATGATCGACGCCACCACCGGTGAGATCGAGTGGAGTGCCGCGGCGGGCCCCGGCTCCGAGGTCGGCGGGATCCAGTGGGGCACGGCCACCGACGGTGAGCGCGCCTATCTCGTCGAGACCAACTTCGGCCGCGCCGAACACGAGCTGCCCGACGGGCAGGTGATCGACTACAGCTCGATCGCCGCGCTGGACGTGGCCACCGGCGACGTGGTCTGGCAGATCCCAGAACCGCACGGGGGCCTGGCCCAGGGCGCGGTCACCGTGGCCAACGGTGTCCTCTACGCCGGTTCCCTCGACGGCTACATGTACGCGATCGACGCAGCGACCGGGGACGTGCTCTGGGAGACGCTGGGCGAGGGCTCCTCGAACGCCGGCCCGGCGGTCGTGAACGGCTCGGTGTACTGGGGCAACGGCTACGCCCGGGCCGGCATCGGCACGGCGAGCCGGACGTTCTACTCCTTCGCCCTCCCGGCCGCCGACCGGATGAACTGACCCGCGGCGTCACCGGCGCGGCTGATTCGCCGGCGCGGCCGAGCCGTCGGGTCGGCCGAGTCCTCGGGTCGCTGACCGGTGGCCGGTCCCGGAGAGCGGGGCGGCCGCGCGGGGGCGGGCCCGACCCGCGCGGGCGGGCCCGCCCCCGCGGGGGACGTGAGCGGTGCACGGGCCCGTTCCGCACGGGCGGGCCCGTCGCCCGGCTGCCCCGCGCCCCGCCGCGCCTCAGCCCGCCGCCAGCCGCGCCTGCTCCTCCTCCACGATCCGGCGGGCCAGCGACTGCTCCGACACGTCCACCGCCTCCGGCGCCGACTCGGCGAGATCGCTGCGGCGGGCGTACGCGTCGAACAGCCGGTTCTTGCGGTCCAGCAGCGTCAGCAGCCGCTCGTCGACGCCGCCGGTGTTCAGCAGCCGGTGCACCTGGACGCCGCGGACCTGGCCCATCCGGTGCGCCCGCGCCACGGCCTGGTTCTCCGTGGTCGGCTTCAGCTGCGGCTCGCACAGGATGACGACCGACGCGGCCTGCAGGTTGAGGCCGACACCGCCCGCCTGGATCTGGCCGAGCAGCACGGCGTGCCCCGCGGCCGCGGTGAAGTCGTCGACCAGACGCTGCCGGGATGCGGCCGCCACATCACCGGAGACCGGGCCCAGCACGGCCGGTGAACCGGCCTCGGACAAGGCCGTGCGGACCGTCGCCAGGACATCGCGGAAGTAGGAGAAGACCACGGCCTTGAGCCCGTTCTGCCGGGCCTCCTCGACCAGTTCGAGCAGCCGCTCCAGCTTCGCCGAGCCCTCCGGACGGGCGAAGCCGGCCCGGCGCATCGCCATGAAGTTGCCGGACTCGACCGCCTCCCGGTAGGCCTCGGCGTCCGAGGCGCTGAAGTCCTCCCACTCGTCGACCCGTACCAGCTCCGGGAGTTCGGTGAGCACGTCGTCCTGGTTGCGCCGCAGGTAGGCCGGGGCCACCGCCCGGCGGAACGCCCGCGAGCCCGCCGCCGCGTCCCCCGGCCCCACCTGCGGCAGCAGGTCCGGCCGCAGCAGCCGGACCAGGCTGCGGAACTCCTCGACCCGGTTCTCCATCGGGGTGCCGGTGAGGAACAGCACCCGCTCCGCCCGTTCCGTCCACGCCGCGACGGCTCTGGTGCGGCGCGCCTCCGGGTTCTTCACGAAGTGCGCCTCGTCCACCACCAGCATGGCCGGTGCCGGCGCGGCCGGCACGTGCGCGTCCAGGGTGCGGAGTCCGTCGAAGGTCGTGACCGCCACCCCGCCGCGCCCGGCCCACTCCGCCGCGTGGTCCGCGCGGTCCGTTCCGTGCACGGGGAACACCCGCAGCGCGCTGCGGGACTCGGTCTCCCGGACCCAGTTGACCAGCACGCTCGCCGGGCAGACCACCAGGAAGTGCGTCCCGTCCCCGGCCGCCAGGTGTGCCATCGCCGCGATCGCCTGCACCGTCTTCCCCAGGCCCATCTCGTCCCCGAGGATCACCCGCCGCTGGACGAGGGCGAACCGGGCGCCGAAGGACTGGTAGCCGCGCAGCGACACCCGCCGGTGGGTGTCGTCCAGCGGCTGGTCCCGTACGCGCTCGGCGATGCCGGACGGCAGGAAGCCCTCCGCGGCCTCGCGGTCCGGCGCCTGTCCCGCGATCTCGGCGAGCAGGCCGTAGTAGTCGGCGGAGCGCACCTCGAAGTCGAGCCACGCCTCGTCGCGGGAACCGGGGGCCCGCAGCAGGTCTGCCGACGCCTGCGCCAGCCGCAGCCGTACGGAACCGGCCGCCGCCTCGTCCAGCACGGCGCCGATCCGGGCGGCCGCCTCCCGTGCGCCCGCCCGCCGCGACGGCCGTGTCACCAGCAGCCGCAGCCGCCCGGCCGCCGGCCGGGCCCGGGGGAGGAGCCCGGACAGCTCGCCGTCGAGGCGCCGGGCGAGGGCCGCGGCCGGCCCGATGTCGGGACCGGCGGCGACGAGACGGGCGAGCGCGACGACGAGGGCGGTGGTCGCCGGGTCGTCGCGCCGGCCGATGTCGATCCGTACGGCGACGGACTCCTCCACCGCGCGGGCGATCTGCCCGGCCGCGGCCAGCGCCTGCGCCGCGGTGTGGGCGCCGACCCCGGGGACCCGGCGCAGATCGTAGGCGGTGGCGTCCCGGACGTGGCGCACCGAGCGGTACCCGGCCTGTTCGAGCGCGCCCAGCCGCAGCCGGCCCTCGGTGACGTCCTTGAGCCGCGCCACGGGGATGCCGTCCAGGCCCCGGCCGACCAGTTCGTCCACCAGGGGTCGCAGGGCCTCCCGTACGTCGCGCACGGCGGAGTCCCGGTCGGCGACCAGCGCCGCGGCGGCGCTCCGCAGTTCCCCGGCCCGCCGGAGCAGGTCCCGGGTCGCACGGCCCGGCGCCACGGCGGCCTTTGCGCCCTCGGTCTCCGCCCGGCCGGCCGTGACCGCGGCCGCCTCGTCCCCGTTCATGTGCCCTCGCTCGCCCCGCCCGCGCGCCCGGCCTGCCCGGGCGGCGGTGCACATGGTCCCACCCGCGAACCGCGCTGTCCGGCACGGGCGGGCGGCCGCCCGGGGCGTACGGAGCGGCGGTCGTGGCGGACAAGGGCACCCGGGACCGCGGCGGGTGCGAGGGCGAGCCCGCTCTCCGAGCGGCGGCGCGGCTCCTTCCGCTGTCTGCGGCGCGGGGCGGCCGGAGCCGCCGCCGGGCCGCCGGGCTCCCGGCCCCCCGGCCCCCGGGTGCCGAGCCGCGCCTGCCCCCGGACCCCCGAGCCCTGGGGACCGGGAGCGGGCGCGGAGCCGCGACTACACTTGTGTTCCCATGACTACTCCGACCGGGCCTGAGGCCACAGCACCGGGAAGCGCCGGTATCCAGGCCACCAGCGCCTGGCGGCTCGCGCTGGTCCTGAAGGAGCACCGCGGTCTGATGTCGGCCGAGCTGGCGTCGCTCGGGCTCTACGCGGGGCAGGACGTGTTCCTGTCCCAGCTGTGGGCGGAGGACGGGCTGACGCAGTCGCAGCTGACCGAGCGGCTGCACGTGGAGCCGCCCACGGTCTCCAAGATGCTCGGCCGGATGGAGCGTTCGGGCCTGCTGGAACGCCGCCGGGACGACCGCGACGGCCGGATCTCGCGGGTCTACCTCACCGAGCGGGGACGCGCCGCCCAGGAGGCGGTCGAGAACTTCTGGCAGGAACTCGACGCGGTGATGGGCCTGGGGAGCACCCCGGAGGAACTGGCGCTGCTGCACCGGATGCTGGACCGGATGCACGCGAACCTGCGGTCGGCGACGGTCCCGGCCGGCGGCCCCGGGGGCGGCCCCGCGGGCGGTCCCGGCGCCGGGCCGGAGGATGCCGGGGCGCCGTCCGGCGCGGCCGTCGCCGAGCAGGCCACGGGGGACGCCGAGGCCGCGGATGCCGCCGAGGCCGCCGGGGACGCCGACGGCGCCGTCACCCGCTCCTCCTGAGCCCACCGCCGTACCTTTCCGACCTGCCGACGCGGACCGGCCCGGCGTGCTAGCCTGAAAATACTTAGACGTCTATATAGAGGTGCTTGATCATGACTGATCAGCAGCGTGCGAGCACAGATTCCCGCGTGATCCTGGTGACCGGCGCCACCGGCAACCAGGGAGGCGCCACCGTCGACGCGCTCCTGCGCCACCCCGGCCCCTGGCGGGTGCGGGCCCTGACGCGCAGTCCCGACGGAGAGGCGGCGCGTGCCCTCGTGGCGCGCGGTGCCGAGGTCGTCGGCGGCGACATGGCCGACCGTGCCGCCATGAACCGTGCCGTCGAAGGGGCGTACGGAGTCTTCAGCGTGCAGAACTTCCGTACGGCGAAGGCGGCGGGC
Source organism: Streptomyces lycii (assembly GCF_009735685.1). GTDB lineage: Bacteria > Actinomycetota > Actinomycetes > Streptomycetales > Streptomycetaceae > Streptomyces > Streptomyces lycii. The sequence goes on from NZ_WHPN01000314.1 coordinate 21,877, forward strand.
GAGGTCGAACAGGGCACCGTCCTGGCGGAGGCCGCCGCGGAAGCCGGCGTCCAGCACTTCGTGTACTCCTCGGTGGGCGGCGCCGAACGGGTGCGCGGCATCCCGCACTTCGACACCAAGTGGCGGATCGAGCAGCGCGTCCGGGAGCTGGGGCTGCCCGCCACGGTGCTCCGCCCCGCCGCCTTCATGGACATGTTCGGCATGCCCCGGATGCGGGCGATGACCCTCGGGGTGTGGGCGTCCGCCCTGAGTCCCGGCCGGCCGTTGCAGATGATCGCCGTCCGGGACATCGGGGAGTTCGCGGCACGGGCCTTCGAACGGCCCGGGGAGTTCCTCGGCAGGGAACTGGAGATCGCCGGGGACGAACTGACCGTGGACCGGATCGTCGGCACCGTCGAGAGCGTCGAGGGCAGCCGGCCCCGCAAGTTCCCGATGCCGTCCCTGATGCTCCGGATGATGGGGGGCGAGGCCAAGATGTTCCGCTGGTGCGACGAGGAGGGCTTCCGGGCGGACATCGCCGCGCTGCGCGGTGTGCACCCCGGGCTGCTGACGTTCGAGCAGTGGCTGCGGGCCCGTGAGGCGAAGCCGGAGCAGCGCCGCGCGGCCTGAGCGGACGCGGCCGCGCACCGGCGGACGGGGAGCGGGGCGAGGGAGAACGGACCGGGTGTGCGAAACCGCACGCCCGGTCCGTGGCCGTTGCCCCCGGCCGTCGCCTCCGTCACCCGGCCGCCCTGCGATAGCGGCGTACGGCCAGCGGCGCGGCGATCGCGATCACCAGCGCCGACCAGGCCAGGGAGGTGAGCACGGGATGCTCGGCCGGGAACAGCCCCTCGCGCGCGAAGGGGTTGGGATTGCCGAACAGCTCACGGCAGGCCGCCGCGGTGGCGCTCACCGGATTCCACTCCGCGACCGGCCGCAGCCAGGACGGCATCCCCTGGGTGGGCACGAAGGCGTTGGACAGGAAGGTGAGCGGGAAGAGCCACGTCATCGTCGCGGCCTGCACCACCTCCGGGCGGCCGAGCCAGATCCCGGTCAGCGCGCCGACCCAGCTCATCGCGAACCCGAAGAACAGCAGCACCCCGAAGGCCGCCAGCGTGCGGGCCACGCCCTCCTCCGCCCGCCAGCCCACGACCAGCCCGGACAGGGCGAGGACGAGCAGCGCCAGGGCGTTCATCACCAGATGGCTGGCCGCCCGCCCGAGCAGCAGCGCGGACCGCGCCATCGGCAGCGAACGGAACCGGTCCACGACGCCCTTGCTCAGATCCTCGGCGATGCCCATGGCGGTGTTCGCGGAACCGAACGCCACGATCTGCGTGAAGATCCCCGCCAGCAGATACGCGCGGTAGCTGCCGCCGCCCGGCATGTCGATCGAGCCGCCGAAGACGAACGCGAAGAGCAGCACGAACATGACGGGCTGGATCGTGGCCTGGATCAGCAGTTCCGGAACCCTGAGCACATGGCGCAGGTTGCGCTGGGCCACCAGGAGCCCGTCGCGCACCAGCCGCCGCGGCCCCGTCTCGGTGCCGGGCAGGAACGGCGGGGCCGTCGCGGTCACCGTGCTCATCTCTCGCCTCCCGGGCCGACCAGGGCCGTTCCCGGTCCGGCCGGTGTGCCGGCCGGGGCCGCCGGCGCGCGCGACCCCGGCTGCCCGGTGAGGGCGAGGAAGACGTCGTCGAGCGTGGCGCGGCGGACGGCCATGTCGTCCGGGGTGATCCCGGCGTCGTCGAGGTCACGCGCGACCGCGGGCATCACCCGGGCCCCGGCCGCCACGCGGCAGGAGATCTCCCCCAGCGGCAGGCTGACGTCGACCGCCCCCTTCGCGTACCGGGAGAGCACCCGTGCCGCCGCGTCCCACCGCGCCCCGGGACCGGCCGCGCCCGGCGGGCCCAGGGTGAGCACCAGCAGCGGCGCGCCCAGCCGGTCCTTGAGTTCCTCGGGGCTGCCGGAGGCGGCCACCTCACCGGCGTCCACGAGCATCACGTGATGCGCCAGCCGGTCCACCTCCTCCAGATACTGCGACGTCAGCAGGACGGTGGAGCCCTCGGCGGCCAGTTCCTCGATCACCTCCCAGAGGCCCACACGGCTGCGCGGGTCCAGCCCCGTGGTCGGCTCGTCCAGCACCACCAGCGGTGGCGCCGTCATCAGGCCCGCCGCCAGGTCCAGCCGCCGGCGCATGCCGCCGGAGTAGCCCTGGGCCGTACGGCCCGCCGCGTCCCGCAGACCGAAGCGGTTCAGGAGTTCGTCCGCGCGCCGCCGCGCCCGCCCGCGGTCCATGCCCGCCAGCCGGCCGATCAGCACCAGGTTCTCCTCGCCCGTCAGCAGCTCGTCCACGGCGGCGAACTGCCCGGTGAGACCGACGCGGCGGCGCACCTCGCCGGGGTGCCGCAGCACGTCGTACCCGAAGACCTCGGCCGTCCCCCCGTCGGGGCGCACCAGTGTGGCCAGAATCCGCACCAGGGTGGTCTTGCCCGCGCCGTTCGGGCCCAGTACGCCGACCACGGAACCGCGTTCGACGACCAGGTCGACGCCGCGCAGCGCCTCCGTCCGCCCGTACCGCTTCACCAGCCCGGCGACCCGGACGGCGGGGCCGGTGTGTCCGCCGCGGCCGTTCACGACTGTCCCTTCGCGGCCACGGCGGCGGCCGGGGCCCGGTCACCGCTGGTGTCCCCGGGCTCCGGCCCGGGTGCCTCCACGTCGAAGCGGGGCAGCCGCCGGTCGAGGGCCCGGGGCAGATACCAGTTGGCCCTGCCGAGCAGCTCCATGGTGGCGGGCACCAGGACGAGCCGTACGACCAGGATGTCGAGCAGGATCGGCACCGCGAGCGCGAAGCCGAACAGCTTGATCAGCCGGTCGTCGCCCAGCATGAACGAGCCGAACACCGCCAGCATGATCAGGCCGGCCGCGGTGATCACCCGGGCGGTCGAACCGACCCCCTGGGCCACCGCGGCACTGTTGTCGCCCGTCCGCAGCCAGTGCTCGCGCACCCGCGAGAGCAGGAACACCTCGTAGTCCATGGAGAGGCCGAACGCGATGGCGAACATCAGCAGCGGCATCACCGACTCGACGGGAGCGCCCCCGGGCAGCCCGACGAGATCCGCGGCCCAGCCCCACTGGAAGACGGCGACCACGACCCCGTACGAGGCCCCGATGACGAGGAGATTCATCAGGGCCGCCTTGACCGGCAGCAGCAGGCTGCGGAACGCGAGCAGCAGAAGCAGCAGCGCCATCCCGATGACCAGGGCGATCAGCAGCGCCAGCCGGTCGCCGATCTGTGCCGCGCCGTCCAGGTCTCCGGCGACCCGGCCCCCGACATGGACCTGAATCCCGTCGGTGGCGGCTGCCGGAACGACGTCCTGGCGGACGCGCTGCACCAGGGCCTCGGTGTCCTTCTCCTGCGGGCCGCTGCGGGGGTAGACGGTGATGACGGCCGCGTCGCCGGGGTCGTTCCGCCGCGGCGGCGTCACACCGGCCACACCCGGGTCCTCGCGGAGCCCGGCGCCCAGCCGTGCGAGCGCCGCGTCGCGCGCCGCCGTCCCCGGCACACCGCCGAGGTCGGCCACGACGAGCAGCGGGCCGTTGAAGCCGGGGCCGAAGCCGTCGGCCAGCAGGTCGTACGCCTGGCGGCTGGAGGTCTCCGCCGGCATGTTCCCGGCGTCCGCGGAGCCGAGGCGCAGCGAGAAGGCGGGCAGCGCGAGCGTCACCAGGAAGACCGCCGAGAGCAGCCCCCAGAGCAGCGGGCGCCGCTGCACCCCGCGCACCCAGCGGAAGGTCCAGCCCCGCCCTTCGGCCGTGGCCTCGACCGCCTTCGCCCGGCGCCTGCGGGAGGTCAGCGGGAGCGAGTCGATACGGCGGCCGAGCAGCGAGAGCAGCGCGGGCAGCAGGGTCACGGCGGCGAGCATGGTGAACAGCACGGCGACGGCGGCGGCGATGCCGAGTCCGCGCAGCGCCTGGTCGCCGATGACGAGGACCCCGAGCAGGGACAGCACGACGGTGCCGCCCGCGACGAGGACCGCGCGTCCGGCGGTGTTCATCGCGACCATGGCGGCGTCCTCGCCGGCGTGGCCCCGGGCGAGGGCCTCGCGGTAGCGGGTGATGACGAACAGCGCGTAGTCGATGCCGACGCCGATGCCCACCATGGCCGCGAGCTGCGGCGCGAACTCGGGAATGTCGGTCACCGCGGTGAGCGCGGCGATCCCGCCCATGCCCGCGCCGAGCGCCATCAGCGCGGTGAGCAGCGGCACCCCGGCGGCGACCACGGAGCCGAAGACGACGAGCAGGATGACGGCCGCGGCGAGGAACCCGATCATCTCGGCCTGGCCGCCGCTGTTGGACTCGGCGTTGCGCACCGCCTGCCCGCCGAGTTCGACCCGGAGCGAGTCCGAGGCGGTTTCGGTGGCCAGCTTCCGGAGGTCGTCGATGAGCGAGGCGGGCACGTCGAAGCCGCTGACGTCCAGCCGGAGGGTGGCGAACGCCGTGGTGCCGTCCGCGGAGATCCGGCCCGCCCCGGGCGGGTCGTACGGGCTGACGTACCCCTGGACGTGCGGCAGCCGGTCGGCCTTCCGCAGCATGGCCGTCGCCTGCCGGCGCACACCGGCGTCGCGTACGTCCTGTCCGGCGCGGAGCACGACGTCGACGCCGTCACCGGACTCGCCCCGCGGGAAGCGCGTGTCGAGGATGTCGTGGGCGCGCTGCGACTCGCCCGGGGTCTCGAACTCCCGGCTGTACGAGGCGGAGGACATCGCGGCGGAGAGCCCGATGACGACCGCGATCCAGGCCACGACGACCTTCCAGCGGTGCCGGTAGCACCAGCGGAACACTGCTTCGGCCATGATGGACCCCTGTCCAGGTTGATTAGCCGTCTAAATAACTGTGCGTGTCAGTATCGGTACGGGAGCCGGAGGTGTCAACGAGGCCCGGTAGCGGGCGGTGCCCGGACCTCCGCGGAGATCCGGGCACCGCCCCGTGTACCTCAGGGCCGCAGGCGCTCAGCGCGGTGCGGCGGAACCCTCGGGCGGGATGGGGTACGAGTGCTCACCGCACATGGCCGCCCCCAGGAAGGGCACCAGGACCGGCCCCTGCTTGTCGTCGTCGGTGTACTCGTTGGTCATCGCAGACGCCGCCCGGCTGCCGTCGGCGGTCACATGGACCGTGGTGTCGAAGCCGTGCATGGCCGCGCCGTGGCTGCCGTAGGAGGAGACCTCGCAGGACCAGTCGATCTTGATGATGCCCAGGCCCTGGTAGACGCGCCGGATGGTCGGCACCGGGCTCGGGCCGGGGCCCGGGTCGTTCACCAGGGTGAAGGTCAGCAGCTCCTCGCGCGAGCTGTCGCCGATCAGCTTGTCCGTGGTCAGCAGCGCCCGCCAGAAGGTGATCAGGTCCGGGGTGTTGGACACGATCGCGCGGGCGGCGCCCGCGGCGGTCGGGTTCAGCTCGGTGACGTCCTTCCAGCTTCCGTCGTCGAGCCGGAAGTACCCGCGGGCATGCGGGCGCGGCAGGAACGGTGAGTACGTCGGGAAGGAGGTGTGCCGCAGCCGGAGCGGCTTGATGACCCGGCGGGTCACCTCCTCCTGGGCGGTGTTCCCGGTGACCTTCTCCATGATCATGCCGATCACGGTGAAGTTGGTGTACGAGAAGTACCACTCCCCGGGTTCGGTGATCGGGCCGTGGTCCACGGCCATCCGCACCAGCTCGCGCGGCTCGAACGTCTTCCAGCGGACCGTCAGATACTGCTCCTCGTCCGCGAACAGGGGGAGCTGGAGGTGGTCGTACAGGCCGCTCGTGTGGTTCATGAGCATCCGGACGGTGACCTTCTCGCCCCACGGGACCAGGCCCGGGACGTACTTCTCGATGCTGTCGTCCAGACCGAGCCGGCCCTCCTCGACCAGTTGCAGGACCGCGGCCGTCACGAACGTCATGGTGGCCCCGCCGGCCCGGCCGACGAGACCGGAACGGGCGGGCTGCCCGGTTCTGCGGTCGGCGACCCCGGCGGCCATTCTGCTGGTGCCGGCGGTCTCGTCCCAGACCTGGGCCATGGAACCGGGGGTACCGCTGTAGTCGACCATCTCGTCGACGGTGCGCTGCACCACGGCCTCGTCGAGCGGCGGGGGCGCGGGTTCCTCCGCGGCGTGCGCGGTGGCGGGGACGAGAGCGGTCGACAGGATCGCGAGCCCGGCGCCGAGAGCCAGGAGGTTCTTGATCGGGGTGGAGTTCCGCACGGCCTTCCCTTCGTGAATGCGTTGACGGTGACGGCGGAGAGCCGCCCGGGTACGTCGGTGTCGCGCGGTCACACCCCGGCTGCCGCGGGGTGTCCGGAGCCCGCCGTGGCGTCGAAGGCCACCGGGAGTTCGCGCAGTCCCCGGAAGAAGAGCCCCTCGTGCCAGCGCAGCGGCGCGTCGCCGGCGAGGCGCAGCCCCGGCAGCCGGGTGATCAGCCGTTCGAGCGCGACCTGCGCTTCGAGCAGCGAGAGCATCCGGCCCGGGCAGAAGTGGATGCCGTGGCCGAAGGCGACGTGGTCGTTGGCCGGACGGCGGATCTCCAGCCGGTCGGGGTCGAAGAAGCGGTCCGGGTCGCGGTTGGCCGAGGCCAGCACGGCGACCACCGTGGCGCCCCGGGGAATGGTCGCGCCGCCGATCTCCACGTCCTCCAGCGCGAACCGGAGCGACGACGCCTCGAACGGCCCGTCGTAGCGGAGCAGTTCCTCGACGGCGGCGGGATACAGCTCGGGCGAGGCGTGCAGCAGGGCCAGCTGGTCGGGATGGCGCAGCAGGGCGAGCACGGCGTTGCCGATGAAGTTGGTCGTCGTCTCGTGACTGCCCACGAGGAGGGTGAAGAGGATGCCGACCAGCTCGTCCTCGGTGATGGCGCCCTCGACGTCGCAGGCCCGGGTGAGGGAGCCGGCGAGGTCGAGGGCGCCGTCGCCGGACTGTGCGCGCTTGCGCTCGACGAGTTCGCCGACGAAGGCCCGGATGTCCTGCTTGTTCCGGGTGAAGTCGTCGGGCGTCATGTCGTAGTCGGGCATGACCAGCCGCCGGGAGTAGACCCGGAAGCGCTCCCAGTCGGCGGGCGGGACCCCGAGGAGCTGGCCGGCCACGCCGGTCGGCAGCGGCGCGGCGAACTGGGCGATCAGGTCGGCGCCGCCCTCGGTGGCGAAGCCGTCGATCAGCGCGTCGACGTGCGCGACGACGTCCGTGCGGAGCGCTTCCACCCGCGCCGCCGAGAACTCGCGGGTGACCAGGCGGCGCAGCCGGGTGTGGTCGGGAGGGTCGAGGTTGGTGAGATTGCGTTCGAGGCCCTGGGTGCCGTGTTCCTCGGCGTCGTCCGCGAAGAGGGGCGAGTCGGAGTGGTCCGAACTCATGCTGAAGCGGGGGTCGGACAGCACGGTGCGGACGTCGTCGTAGCGGGTGACGAGCCACAGGTCCAGGCCGCCGGGGTAGCGGGCCAGGTACGCGGGGGCCCGCCGGCGCATCGCTCCGTACACCTGATACGGGTCGGCGGCGAATCCCGGGCTGTAGAGGTCAAAAGTTCCGGTGTCTTCTCCTGCTGTCATGCGGGCCCCCATCGGAAGAAAACTGTGCATGGGGATCCTGCCTGTACTTCCGCTGTCCCCGTCAAGCGTTCCGCGAATTTTTTACGCAAGCGGTTTCGGTAAAGGAATTGCGAGCGAGAACGATATAAGAAGCACTGACTCTTTTTATCGGCTGAGGCTTTTCCGGCCGGGGTTGACATTTCTCGCGGAGGGCTTGCAGGATGAGTTCCGCCCAGGCCGGAACCCCGGGACGGCCGGCGTGGAGAGATCCACGGAAATCACATCCCGGGCCCGGCCGGGGATCATGGACCGATTTCCCGTGGGGCCGGAATCATTTCTTCCGGCGCCGGCCGTGCGGCCACCGGATCCCAAAAGCACCTCCCGGGGGCCCGCGGCCCGCCGTGCGTGGTGCCCGATCAGCACGACAGGGGGCTCGACAGTGCCTGACTTCACAGCGGTCACATGGACCGTGAAACCCGGCAGCGAGGAGCGGGTGGCCGAGCTTTTCGCCGGCTACAAGCGTCCCGACTCCTTCGTCATGGAAGACGCCGAGGGAAACGTGACAGGAAAGCTCATAGCGACGGCGGTGTTCATGAAGGACAACCGCGTCGTGCGGGTCATCGAGTACGAGGGGAGCCTCCCCGCGCTGATGCGCCACATGGCCGCGCAGGACACGGTGCGCGAACTGGAGGAGCAGCTCGCCGAGTTTCTCGAGCAGCCGCGCGACACATCCTCGCCGACGGCCTTCCGGGATTTCTTCATCGCCAACAGCATGCGCTGCGTCGCCGCCCGGTGGAGCGACCGGTGAAGTCGTGCGGATCACCGCCCGGAACGGGGAGAGGGACGCCGAGAGGAAGGGGGACGCGCCATGACTGAACGGAATATGGCATTCATCGGCCTGGGCGGAATGGGCGGTGCGATGGCCGCCCGCCTGCTGGACCGGGAATACATGCTGACCGTGTACAACCGGAGCCCGGAGAAGGCGGAACCGCTCACGGCCGCCGGAGCCCGGGCCGCCGGCTCACCGTCCGCCGCCGTGGCCGGCCTGCGGACCGTACTGCTGAGCCTGGCCGACGAGGCCGCGGTGGAGAGCCTGCTCTTCGGCGAGGGACGGATCGCCAAGTCCCTGCCGCGGGGCGCGACCGTGATCGACACCTCCACGGTCTCCCCGGACTACGCCCGCGACGCGGCCTGCCGGCTCGACGCCCACGGCCTGCGGCGGGTCGAGGCCTGCGTGGTCGGCAACCCGATGCATGCCCGCAAGGGCGAACTCAGGGTCTTCACGGCGGGCCGGCCGGAGGACTCCGAGGCGGTCCGTCCCGTACTGGAAGCCCTCGGCCGCCAGGTCCTCCACGTCGGCGCGCCCGGCACCGCGGCCACCCTCAAGCTGTCGCTCAACCTGCTCCTCGGCACCCAGCTCGCCGCCCTCGCCGAGGCCGTCACGCTGGGCGCCCGCGCCGGCATCGACCGGGAGGAGCTGATCGACCTGATCGGCGGCAGCGGATTCAGCTCCCCGGTGATGTCGTTCCGCTGCCCGGCGATGCGTGACCGCCGCTACGTCCCCGCGTCCTTCCGGCTGCGCCTGATGGCCAAGGACCTGCGGCTCAGCCTGGGCGAGGGCCGCGCGCTGGGCGCCGAACTCCCGGTCACGGCCCGGGCGCTGGAGCAGTTCGAGGCGGCGGCCGCCGCCGGACTCGGCGACCTGGACGCGGCGGCCGTGCTCGCGCTGCACGAGGGCGGCGGGGACGCGCGGGAAAGGGCGGGTGCGTCGTGATCATCGACATCCACAGCCACGTCGCGCACCCCGGCCTCCTCGCCCGCTATCCCATGCCGCCCAGCCTCGGCGACATCGTCAAGCTCATCGAGGTCAAGGCCGCCGTGGGCATCGCGATGACCATCGTCGGCAGCCCCACCGGAGCCGCCACCATGGCGCCCGTGCCGGGACTCGACACCTTCGCCCAGGACCCCGGGGAATTACGGGCCTTCCACGAGTGGCTGGCCGGCACGGTCCAGCGGCACCGGGAGCAGCTGCGCGCCTATGTGTGGTGCAACGCGTTCGGCGACGACAAGGAACTCGCGGCCGCCGCCGAGGCACTCGGCGAGGACGCGTTCGTCGGCCTGATCGCCAACACCAGCGTCCGCGGCGAGTATCTCGACTCGCCGAAGGCGGACAGCTTCTTCGCGATGGCCGCCGAGCTGGACGTACCGGTGCTGCTGCACCCCGGCAGCGGCCCCGCGGCCGCGCAGGGCGTGACGGACTACGGGCTCGTGGAGATGGTCGGCCGGTACTGCGACGTCACCATGGGCGTCGCCGCGATCGTGCTCTCCGGCCGGCTCGAACGCCACCCCGGACTGAAACTCGTCGCCGCGAGCAGCGGCGGTGCCCTCGGTCTGCTGCCCGGCCGCCTCGACCTCGCCTGGCGGCCCCGGCACTGGGACGCCGCGGACGGTCCGGCCACGGCGAAGGCACCACCGCCCGGCCTGCACCGCGCACCCCGGACGAAGACCCGGCCGAGCGAACTGCTGCGCCGCGTCTACGTCGACACCACCGCCGAAGGGCCCTTCCCGCTCGCCTTCAACCTGGAGGCGTTCGGCCCGGACCGGATCCTCTTCGGCACCGACGCGCCTCCCGTGCCCGTCGACCACCGGGAGAAGATCCGGGCCGTCGAGGCGCTGCCGCTCACCGCGGACCAGCGGGAGGCCGTGTTCCACCGGACCGCTGCGGACCTGTTCGGACTCGACGACACCGACACCGGGGGGACACCGTGAGCACCGCCGACGACAGCGCGCCCCGCCGCACCCTCATCGTGGCCCGGATGGACCCGCGGCACGCCGAGACGGCGGCCGCCCTGTTCGCGCGCTCCGACGAGGGCGGGCTGCCCCGCGACCTGGGGGTGACGTCCCGCTCGCTGTTCTCCTTCCACGGCCTCTACATGCACCTCGTCGAGTCGGGCCCCGACCTGCCGAGCCGGCTGGAGGGCGTCCGTGACCGGCCCGACTACGCCGAGCTGAACAACGCACTGGCGCGCTACATCACTCCGTACGACCCGGAGACCTGGCGCGGGCCCCGGGACGCCATGGCCCACCGCTTCTACCAGTGGCCGCCCGCCGGTTCCTGAGCCGGCCCGATCACCGACACACGCACATCGACGGGGGAGACATGACAGCGCAGGCGCACCGCCAAGAGCCCGAAGCCGCACCGGGTGCGCGACCGGACAAGGTCCCGCCGCCCGGTCAGGAGGAGAAAACCGTGACGCAGCCACGCGCGGCGAAAGTGGCGGCCGCCGACGTCGCTCCGAACATCCGCCGGGGCGGCGACGTCCGCACCCTGCTGACCCCGCGTTCGGTGGGGGCCACCTCGGGCTTCATGGGCACGGCCACGATCGAACCGGGGCAGTACATCGCCGAGCACTACCACCCCTACTCCGAGGAGTTCGTCCACGTGGTGCGCGGCCGGCTCCGGGTCCGCCTGGACGGCGAACCGGTCGACGTCCGGCCCGGCGAGGCGCTGTTCGTCCCCATCGGGGTCCGGCACCGGCTGGAGAACACCGGGGACGAGCAGGTCTCGGTCGTCTTCCACCTCGGCCCGCTGGCCCCCCGCCCCGACCTGGGGCACGTGGACACCGAGGAACTGCCGCACCCCGACGCCCCGCACGGCGGGGCCGCGCCCGCCGACCCGGTCACCGGGAGCAGGCCGTGACCGCCACGACCGCCCCGCTGCCGAGAACGGCGGTCGTCACGGGCATCGGTGTGATCGCCCCGGGCGGCAACGGCACCGCCGAGTTCTGGCGGCTGCTCACCGAGGGACGCACCGCGACCCGGGCCATCACCCTGTTCGACGCCACCGGCTTCCGCTCCCGGATCGCCGCGGAGTGCGACTTCGACCCGGCCCGCGCCGGGCTGTCGCCGCAGGAGATCCGGCGCATGGACCGCTGCGCCCAGTTCGCCGTGGTCTCCGCGCGCGAGGCGCTGGCCGACGCGGGCGACGCGCTGGCCGGGATCCCGCCGCACCGGGTGGGCGTCAGCATCGGCAGCGCGACCGGCTGCACCATGAATCTCGAACAGGAGTACGTGGTTGTCAGCGACGGCGGACGGCACTGGGAGGTCGACCCCGGATACGCGGTCACGCACCTCTACCGCAGCCTGGTGCCCAGCTCCGTCGCGGCCGAGGTCGCCTGGACGGTCGGCGCGCAGGGCCCGGTGTCCCTGGTCTCCACCGGGTGCACCTCCGGGCTCGACGCGGTCACCCGGGCGGCCGGCCTGATCACCGAGGGCAGCGCGGACGTCGTCCTCGCGGGCGCCGCGGACGCACCCATCAGCCCCATCACCTCCGCCTGCTTCGACGCCATCCGGGCGACCTCCGCGAACAACGACGACCCGGAACACGCCTCCCGCCCGTTCGACAGCGCGCGCGACGGCTTCGTACTCGGCGAGGGCGGGGCCGTACTGGTCCTGGAGGAACGCGAACTCGCGCTCGCCCGCGGCGCGGAGCCGTACTGCGAGATCACCGGCTACGCCACCCGCAGCAACGCCTACCACATGACCGGCCTCAAGTCCGACGGCCTCGACATGGCCGAGGCGATCCGGGCCGCCCTCGACCGCGCCCGGACGGCCCCGGAGAGCATCGACTACATCAACGCGCACGGCTCGGGGACCAAGCAGAACGACCGCCACGAGACCGCCGCGTTCAAGGAGAGCCTCAAGGACCACGCCCGCCGGGTGCCGGTCAGCTCCATCAAGTCCATGGTCGGCCACTCGCTGGGGGCCATCGGCTCCATCGAACTGGCCGCGTCGGCGCTCGCCATCCGCAACGGTGTCGTACCGCCGACCGCGAATCTGGAGACGCCCGACCCCGAGTGCGACCTCGACTACGTGCCGCGCACCGCCCGCGAACAGCCGATCGGCACCGTGCTCTCCGTGGGCAGCGGCTTCGGCGGCTTCCAGACGGCCGTCCTGCTCTCCCGCCCCCGCGGCACGGCCCGGGCCTCCCGCCGCCGCGGCGCGGAGCGGGCCGCGGCGGGCACCGCACGCGCCGGTGCCCGCGACGAGGAGGGCATATGACCACCGCGTCACCCGCCACCGGCACCGCCCGGCCCGCGGTCCGCGACCGCACCACCCGCGCCGTCGTCACGGGCATCGGCGTCGTCGCCCCCAACGGCATCGGGGCGGCCGACTACTGGAAGGCCGTCCTCACGGGACGCGGCGGACTCGCCCGGATCAGCCGTTTCGACCCGTCCGGCTACCCGGTGAAGGTCGCGGGGGAGGTGAGCGGATACTCCTCCTCCCGGGTGCCGAGCCGGCTGCGGGTCCAGACCGACCTGTGGACCCACTTCGCCTTCACCGCGGGCGAACTCGCGCTGGCCGACGCCGCCGTGGACCCGGCCTCGATGCCGCCCTACGAGCTGTCCGTGATCACCGCCAGCTCGTCCGGCGGCAACGCCTTCGGCCAGCGCGAGATCCAGAGCCTGTGGTCGCAGGGGCCCCGGCACGTCACGGCGTACCAGTCCATCGCCTGGTTCTACGCGGCCACCACCGGGCAGCTGTCGATCCGGCACGGGATGAAGGGGTCCTGCGGCGTGCTCGTCGCCGAGCAGGCGGGCGGCCTCGACGCGCTGGGGGAGGCCCGGCGCGCCCTCCGCGACGGCTCCCGGCTGGTGGTCACCGGCGGCACGGAGGCGCCGGTGAGCCCGTACGCCCTCACCTGCCAGGTGGCGGGCGGGCTGCTCAGCACGGACCCCGACCCGGCGACGGCGTACCGCCCGTTCGCGGCCGACGCCACCGGCCACGTCCCCGGCGAGGGCGGCGCGGTGCTGATCGTCGAGAACCTCGCCGGCGCCCGGGATCGCGGCGCCCCGCGGCTGTACGGGGAGATCGCCGGGTACGCGACGGGCTTCGACCCGCCGCCCGGTTCCGGTCTCCCGTCCCCGCTGCGCCGCGTCATCATGTCCGCGCTGATGGAGGCGGACCTCGCCCCCGAGCAGATCGACGTGGTGTTCGCCGACGCGGCCGGCACCCGGGAGGCCGACGCCGCCGAATGCGCCGCGCTGGCCGAGGTGTTCCAGCCGCACGGCGTCGCCGTGACGGCGCCCAAGACCATGACCGGCCGCCTGTACGCCGGCGGGGCGCCGCTGGACGTCGCCACCGCGCTGCTGGCGATCCGGGACCGCGTCATCCCGCCCACCACCGGGGTCCTGCCCGCACGCGACTACGAGCTGGACCTCGTCGTCGGTGCCCCGCGTCCCGACCCGGTCCGCGCGGCCCTCGTCGTCGCCCGGGGGCACGGCGGCTTCAACTCGGCGGTCGTGGTCCGGGAGGTCGAGGACTGACCCCGCCCGGCCCGCACCACCTCTCCGTACGCCCCGCACTCCTCGTACGCCGCCCGGCGCCACCCCGCAGCTCCGGCCGACCCCCTTGCGGGCCCGGCACCACCTCGTGGGCCCGGGTCCACCGGCCGTCCCGTACGCCCGCGACCACCCGTACGCCCGCGACCGCTCGTACGCCCGCGACCGCTCGTGGGTCCCGCACCACCCCGTACATCCCGCACCACCCGTACGTCCGGCACCGCCCGTACGCACGGCACCGACCCCGCAGGCACGGCACGTATCCGGAACCACCGACTTCACCGGTCGTCACCGAACGCGAAAGGTAATCTGATGAGCGACTTCACCCTGGACGAACTGCGCGTGTTCCTGCGCGCCTGTGCGGGGGTCGACGAATCGGTCGACCTCGACGGGGACATAGCCCTCACCCCGTTCCACTCCCTCGGCTACGACTCGCTGGCCCTCATCGAGATCGTCTCCCGCATCCAGAGCCGCTACCAGGTCGAGCTGCCCGACGACCTGGCGCAGGCGGAGACCCCGCACGAGATGGTCTCCTCCGTCAACTCGCTCCTCCGGTCGAGGGCGGCCTGACATGGCGGCGAGCACCGACAACGCCGTCGTGATCCGCGCCCCGCTCCAGCTCGTCTGGGACATGACCAACGACATCGAGTCGTGGACCTGGCTCTACACCGAGTACGCCGCCGCGGAGATCCTGCACCGGGAGGGCGACACCGTCCGCTTCCGGCTGTCCATGCACCCGGACGCCGACGGCACGGTCTGGTCCTGGGTCTCCGAGCGCACCGCGGACCCGGAGACCCGTACCGTCCGGGCCCGCCGGGTGGAGCCGGGCCCCTTCGAGCACATGGACATCCGCTGGGAGTACACGGAGGTCGAGACCGGTACCCGGATGCGCTGGCGGCAGGACTTCGCGATGAAACCGACCGCCCCGCTCGACGACGCGGCCATGGCGCAGCGGATCAACACCAACTCGGCGATCCAGATGGCCCGGATCCAGGCGCTGGTGGAACAGGCGGCCGCGGACGCCGGCCAGGACCGGCCGGCCGCGCCGCCGGACGACGCGACCCAGCCGCCGGACCACGCCTCGCAGCCCCCGCAGGAGCAGGTGTTCACGCTGCTCGCCGGCAAGTGGACCGCGCAGGCGGTGTCCGCGCTCGCCCGGCTGGGCATCGCGGACCTGCTGGCGGACGGGCCGCGCACCCCGGAGGAACTGGCCGCGGCCACCGGAACGCACGCCCAGTCCCTGCACCGCGTGCTGCGCGCGGCCGCGCTGGTCCACGTGTTCACCGAGCGGCCCGACGGCACCTTCGCACTCACCCCGCAGGCGGAGACCCTGCGCACCGGAGTGCCGGGCAGCATGCGCGCCTTCGCCGCGCTGATCGGTGACGACGCCACCTGGCGGCCCTACGGGGACATCCTGGAAACCATCCGGACCGGCGAGCCCGCCTTCGACCGGGTCCACGGGGCGACCGTCTACGAGTACTTCGCACGGCACCCGGAGACCGGCGCCGTCTTCGACGAGGCGATGACGGCGCTCAGCGAGGAGTCCGCGGGCGCCTATCTGGGCTCGTACGACTTCGGGCGGTTCGCCCGGGTCGCCGACATCGGCGGCGGGCGCGGACAGATGCTCGCCGAGATCCTCCGGCTCAACCCCGGCGCCCGCGGCCTGCTCCTGGAACGGCCGGACGTCGTGGAGCAGGCACAGCCGCTGCTGCGCAAGCACGGCGTCGCCGACCGGGTCGAGGTGGTGGCCGGCGACTTCTTCACGGAGGTCCCGCCGGGCGCCGACGCGTACGTCCTCAAGACCGTGCTGCACAACTGGAACGACGCCGACGCCCTGCGGATCCTGCGCAACGTCCGGGCCGCGGTCGGCGACGACCGGGACGCGCGGCTGCTGGTCCTGGAGGACGTCATCCAGCCCCTCAACGCCTGGGACGTCGGCAAGCTCATCGACATCGACATGCTCGTCAACGTCGGCGGCCGCGGCCGCACCCGGGAGGACTGGGAGCGGCTCTTCACGGCCGCGGGCTTCACCCTCCGGCTGCCCGAGGGAGCCGCCGCGTGGAGCGTGCTCGAGGGCATTCCGGCGTAACCCGGCGGGCGGACGCGCCCGTGCCCGCGCCCCGCATGCCGTACCCGGTCGCTCCCGCGACCCGGACGCCCCCGAAAGGGACACCGAAGCCACCCGGAACCCGAGCCGAACCCGGCCCGAGCCGAACCCGGCCGAGCCGAACCCGGCCGAGCCGAACCCGGCCGAGCCGAACCCGGTCCGGACCGGACCCCGGCCCGGACCGGACCCGACGCCGAACGGGACCGCAGCGCCGAAGGGCCCCGGACGCCCCAACACCTCTGCACCGCGCGCCCGGACCGAACGCGGGGCCCAGCCGACCCGGGACCCCCGGACACCCGGACACCCGGTATCCCGTACACACCACGACTACACCGGACATTCCACACATCCCGAATATTCCGAACACCCCGAACGACCGGAGGAATCGCTCATGGATCTCGGACTCACCGGCAAGCGCGCCCTCGTCACCGGCGGCTCACGCGGCATCGGACGCGCCGCCGTCCTCGCGCTCGCCCGCGAGGGCGTACACGTCGTCGCCGGGCACCGGCAGCACAGTGAAGCCGCGGCCGGCCTGGAGCGCGATCTCAAGGCACTCGGCGGCAACCACCGTCTGGTGGCCGCCGACCTCTCCACCCCGGAGGGCGCCGCCGAACTGGTCGCCGCCGCGGGGGAGACCCTCGGTGGCATCGACATCATCGTCAACAACGCCGGCGCCATGAGCCAGGTGCCGTACGCCCAGCTCGAACAGGGCGAGTGGGACCGCCTGATCTTCACCAACCTGACGGCGGTCCACCTCATCGTCCAGCACGCCCTTCCGCTGCTGGGAGAGGGAGCGGCGATCGTCAACATCGGCTCCGGGCTGGCCATGGTCGGCATGCCCGGGCGGGCCCACTACACGGCGTCGAAGGCCGGACTGGTCGGCCTCTCCCGTTCGCTGGCCAAGGAGCTGGGCCGCAAGGGCGTACGGGTCAACGTGATCGCACCCGGCATCATCGAGACCGACCTGGCGGGGCACCTCGACCCCGCCGCCCGTGCCCGCTACGAGAGCCTCGCCGCCCTCGGCAGGCTCGGCCGGCCGGAGGACATCGCCAACGCGGTGCTGTTCTTCGCGGGGAGCCTGTCCGGGTTCGTCTCCGGCGCCACCCTGCCCGCGGACGGGGGCATCTGAGATGGCGGCCGAGCAGCCGGCGGCCCCCGTCTTCCGCGTCATCCTCACCCTGCGCGTCGCGCCGGGCAGGCAGCAGGAGTTCGAGGACACCTGGATCGGCGTGGGCCGGGCCGTGGCCGGGCACCCCGCCAACATCGCCCAGTGGCTGGTGCGTTCGCAGGAAAACCCCGACACCTACTACATCATCAGCGACTGGCCGGACGAGCAGTCCTTCCGCAGCTTCGAGAAGGAACCGGGACACTGGGAGCTGACCGGCAAGCTCCGCGAACTGCGCGTCTCGGGCGGCATGGACACCACCACCGTGCTCCACCACCTGCCCGGTCCCCGCGCCGGCGACGCCGCATGAGCGGGCCGGGCGGGGGGAGCACCCGGAGCGGACAGGTCCGCGTCAGTGTCCTCCTCGACGTCCCGGAGCAGGAGGCCGAGGAGCTGCGGCTGGCCTACAAGGGCATCAGCGCGGCGCTGGCCGGAACGGCGGGGCTGCTCGGCAACGAGCTGCTGCGGGACACCGCGGACCCGCGGGCGTGGACGGTCATGAGCGTGTGGCGGGACCTGCCGTCGTTCCGCGTCTGGGAGGACGGGCCGGATCACAGGGCACAGACCGCGCCGCTGCGCCGCTGGGTCCGGGGAGCCCGGGTGCAACGGGTGGAACTGTGCTACTGAGCGGCGCGGCCGGGCACGGGCTGCTGGAGAGCCGGCGTCGGGCGCCGTCCGTCCAGCAGCCCCGTCCGGAGCGGCTGCCCGCCGGGGCTCAGCGGGGCGAGCAGAGCCCGTCGGTCTCCAGCGAGTCGGTGGACCGGCACGCGGTCGCCCCGTGGTCGGTGCAGCGCTCCAGCAGTCCGCTCAGCAGGACCCGCTCCCGCGGGTGCAGCACGGAGAAGACCTCTTCGCTGATCTCCCGCTGGAGGCGTTCGATGTGCAGCAGCATGCCCCTGCCGCGCGGGGCGAGAACCACCCGCATCGCCCGCCGGTCCACCGGGTCGGGGAGCCGCTCCACCAGGCCCTCCGCGACCAGGTCGTCCACGATGAGGGTCGCGGTGCGGCCGGTCACACCGAGCCGGTCGGCCAGGGCCCCCATGCGCAGCGGTCCCTCGGAGATGAGGTTGATCACCCGCACCCGGTTGGGGGTGATCCCGTGTTCCGCGAACCGGCCGACGGCTCTCTGCGTGATCGTGTGCCAGGCATTGACGAGTGCTTCGCTGAGTTGAGCCGGTGTCACTTTTGCATCGGTCGAAGGCGTGGATTCCAACAGCGCATCCGAATGGACAGAGCTCATTGATCCCCCCGTAATCATTGCCATTTGCCTCATATGGCTGCATAAGCAAGCCAATTATCGCGACTCGATCGGACGTGTGAGCGATCCGGGCATGGCGGTTCACGTGAGGTATATCACACAGGGGGAGCGTGTCGTGGCTGGGAAAGGCCCGGACGACCGGTGTGCGGGCGAGGCCGAGGTGAGGGCCCGTCGGCCCGTCCACCGGCGCCGCAGGGTGGCGGACCTGCCGCCCCGCGTGCGTGGTTGGTGCGTCCAGCGAGGGGTGGACGGACTGCGCAACCTGCCTCGTACGGGCCTTCCGTGCCGTGCCGGGCGATGTGAGCAGCCGCCGTCAGCCCGTGTCCGTACCGGATCGCGTCGCCCCGGAGAACCCGGGGTCGGAACTCGCCACCGGCCCCGGGCGCTCGGCCGGCCCGGCCCTTCCCCGGCGGGCTCGTCCGCGGCCCGCCGCTCATTCCGCGCACCGGTCCCACCGGTCCCGCGCACCCTACGAGGAGACCGCCGATGAAGGCTCCGACCCTGCTCGTCACCGCGATACTCACCCTCGGCGCACTGGTGGCCCCGCCGGTCGCCGGCGAAGGCCGGGCGCACGCCACGGCCCCCGCGTCCGCCCCGTCCGTCCTCTGGTACGACGACTTCTCCGGCGGCTTCGACCACTCCGGGCCCGGAGCCCCGTGGCTGGTCCCCGGCTTCGAGGGGCTGCCCGAGGGCGACGGCCGGGCGACCACGTCCGAGCGGGGGCTCCGGGTGGTCGCCTCGGGTACCCACCCCCGGACCGGCCGGCCCGCCTTCGTGCACACGGTGCCCCAGGAGGACGACTCCGGGACGGGTGTGCCGGGCACCGCGGACCACGGCAAGTGGGCGGCTCTCGCCAATCACACGGCGTCCTCCGGCCATCTGGGCTTCGACGCCCCGGCCGGTACGGAACTGACCTGCGCCACCCGGATGTCCGGCCGCAGCCACGGCGTCCAGGGGCATCCCTTCGGCGATGCCGTCCACCGGCCCGGGGCGGATCCGCGGCTGGCCACCGCCGCGATGATCATGGTTGACCAGGAGACCGGCACCGCGTTCGACTTCCTGGTGACGGACACGGCCGTCCACGCCTACTACGAGCGCCTCCCCGTCCCCGGCAACGGCGCGTTCGCCTACGCCGTGCCCGTCGCGGCGGGATTCCCCGGGCAGACCCGTGACCTGGCGATCTCCTACGACAGAAGCGCCGGGGAGGTGCGGTGGCGGGTGAACGGCCGGACGGTGCTGCGGGTCGGCGGGATCGGGCAGCGTTCGCTGGACAGCCGCTTCAAGTCCGTCGACAACGGCGGCCCCGGCCAGGACGTCGCTCCCCGGCAACTGGCCTGTGGGCTCGGTCTGCTGACCCTCCTCGACGGGGCGGGAGCGGACGGGAAGGCGCTGGTCCGGCTGTCCAGTGCGCCCGATCACTATTTCGACGTGCGCCGCGGTGAGCCCGTGCCGCAGCGTTTCGTCGACGACGAGAGCCTGCCGGGCAGCAGGCTGTGGGGGCAGGGAGCCGAACTGCGGGCCGAGAAGTTGGAGGTCACGTCGCGGCCTGCGGGCTGAGGGGCGCGCGTCCACGGCTCCCGCCGTCCGTTTCCAGTCCCGTGTGCCGTGTGCCGTGTGCCGGTTCCCGGGTCCCCCAGTTTTTCCGGTCCCTTCCGGTCTTCTTCCGTCCTCTGCCTTCGTCCTCTGTCCTCCGTCCTCCTGCTGTCCCCCTTCCGCCCCTGGTGTCCCGATGCCGGTACGGGCGGGGATCGCCGCCTCGGGGAGGACCACGCGGCCCGTGCTGAGCCGGCGCACGGGCCGCACCCGCGCGTCCGGGCAACAAGCGGTCAACCTCCGTCAATTGCGGGGCGGATGCTTCTGATGTGACGCCGGGGAACAGCGGCCGGAACCTGCCTCTCCGAGGCAAGGGCAAGTGTTTCAACTTTGTGCCATCGGGTAAGGCCCTGCGTAACATGGGAGCGCTCCCATGGTCTCGCAGGTCCGGGAACCCCACAGCCGGAAAACGGAGAAGCCGCCATGCTTTGTCATGATCATGCTCAGAATCCGCGCTGGATCATGCGTGCGCTGGTGCTGCTGTCGGCAGCACTGCTCTGCCTGGTCCCCTGGGCCGAAACGGCCACCGCTCACGGATCGATCGTCAATCCGGGGGCCCGTGCCTACAGCTGCCACGAGCGCTGGGGCGACGACCACATGAACCCGGCCATGGAGCAGGAAGACCCCATGTGCTGGCAGGCGTGGCAGGACAACCCGAACGCGATGTGGAACTGGAACGGCCTCTACCGCAACGGTGTGGGCGGCAACTTCCAGTCCGCCGTCCCGAACGGCCAGCTGTGCAGCGGCGGCAACGCCGAGGGCGGCCGCTACCGCTCCATGGACGCCGTCGGTCCCTGGCACATGACGAACATCGGCAACAATTTCCGCATCGAGCTGTACGACCAGGCGAGCCACGGTGCGGACTTCTTCCAGGTCTACGTCACCAAGCAGGGCTTCAACCCGGCAACCCAGCAGCTCGGCTGGGGCAACCTGGATCTGGTGAAGACCACCGGTCGCTACGCGCCGGCCCAGAACATCTCGTTCGACGTCAGCGCGCCGGGCCGCAGCGGACGCCACATCGTCTACACGATCTGGCAGGCCTCGCACATGGACCAGTCGTACTACCTGTGCAGCGACGTGAACTTCGGCTGAGCCGCTGAGCCGGTGAGCCGCCGCACACGGCACCAGTTCTCACCACGGCACGGCTGAGCGGCTGAGCCGCCGCCCCACCGCCCCGCCGCACCCCGAACCACCGCTCCTCGGACCACCGCCCCGCCGCACCACCCCGGCAGCCCGGCCGTCGAGCCGCCGGCGCGCACGCACCGCCGCACGACCGCCCGGATCCGCACCCGGGCTCCACAGGCCCCGCCGGACATCCACCCGCCCGGCGGGGCCCGCTCGTTCCCGTTCGTTCCCGGCACGGCCGGCCCCGGCCCCGGGCACGTCCCCTCCCGGCGCGTACCGCGGCCGCCCGGGCCGACCGGGCCGTGCCGACCGGTCCGCCCGGGAGTCACACCGGACACCCCGGCCACACTCGCCTCCCGCGCCCCATCCCTCTCGTGAGTCATCCTCGACCGGATGACGAGCACACGAGAGGACCGCGAGTGACGCCCACGGCCCCCGGCGCGGCCGAGACCGGCCACCGACCCGACCCCAACCGCTGGAAGGCCCTCGGGGTCTGCCTGCTCGCCGGCTTCATCACGCTTCTCGACATCTCCATCGTGAACGTCGGCCTGCCGTCCATCCGGGAGGGGCTGGACGCCGGGGAGAGCGACATCCAGTGGATCCTGTCCGGCTACGCGTTGTCCTTCGGGCTGCTGCTGGTCCCGGCCGGGCGGATCGGTGACGCCCGCGGGCGGCGGAGGATGTTCATGACCGGGCTCGCCCTGTTCACCGTGGCCAGCGGGCTGTGCGGGGCCGCCCCGTCCGCCGGATGGCTGGTCCTGGCGCGGTTCTTCCAGGGCCTGGCCGGCGGAATCCTCACCCCTCAGGTGTCGGCGCTGATCCAGCAGATGTTCCGCGGCGCGGAACGCGGCCGTGCCTTCGGCTACTTCGGCACCGTCATCGGCCTGTCCACCGCCGTCGGCCCGGTGCTGGGCGGCGTCATCATCCACCTCTTCGGGCCCGAGCACGGCTGGCGGTGGATCTTCTTCGTCAATCTGCCGGTCTGCCTGACCGCCCTGGTCCTCGCCCGGCTGCTGCTCCCCGGGCCGGACCGCGAGTCCCGGCCCTGCCTGCGCGACCTGGACCCGCTGGGCACGGTGCTGCTGGGCACCGGGGTCGCCCTGCTCCTGCTGCCGCTCGTCGAGGCCCAGCAGTGGAAGGGGCCGCAGAAGTGGCTGCTTCTTCCCGCGGCGCTGCTCGTCCTCGCCCTCTTCGTGACGTGGGAGGCCCGGCACGCGCGCCGGGCGCAGCCGGTCGTCGACCTGACGCTGTTCCGCGAGGCCTCGTACACGTTCGGGTCCGTCATCATGCTCGTCTACTTCGCCGGTTTCACCTCGATCTTCTTCATCTTCACCCTCTACCTCCAGTCGGGCCTCGGCTACAGCGCGCTGCTGGCCGGGCTCGCCATCACCCCGTTCGCCCTCGGGTCGGCGATCGCGGCGGGCTTCAGCGGACGCTTCGTGCACCGCTACGGGCGCGGGCTCGTCGTCGCCGGGCTCGTCGCCGTCGGGGTGGGGCTGACGGGCGTGATCGCCGCCGTGTACGCGGTCCCGGGGCGGCACGCCGGGTGGGCGATGGCCCTGCCGCTGCTGCTCGCCGGGCTCGGCGGCGGTTCGGTCATCGCCCCCAACCAGACGCTGACCCTGGCCGTCGTACCGCCCCGGCAGGGCGGCAGCGCCGGGGGAGTCCTGCAGACCGGGCAGCGCATCGGCTCCGCGGCGGGCATCGCCGTCGTCGGCAGCTTCTTCTTCTCGCGGCTCACCGCGGGCGGCGGCAACTGGGCGGCGGCTTTCCGCCAGAGTCTCTGGGTGTCCGTCGGGTTCGTCGCCCTGGCCCTGGCCGTCGCGGTGGCGGACCTGCGGGCACGGCGCGCCCACTGAGCCGGTCAGCGCCGGGTCACGGGACCGCGCACGCGGCCGGCGGAAGGGGCGCCTGTGGCGGACACCTGTGGCGGGCACCTGTGGCGAACCGGCACCCGCGCTCCCGGCCGGGACCCGCGGCGGCCGGGCCGGACGCACATCCCGGACCCGGCGCGCACAGCGGCGGGGCCCCGGTGCCTGTCGCACCGGGGCCCCGCCCTGGAGTGGTGTCACCGGCGGCCGGTCATCCGGCCGCCGCCGTACGGGCCCGGGAGGCGCGGGGCCTCCCGGGGCCGCGGTCAGCTGTTGCCGTGACCGTCGTCGTGGCTGGTCGCGGCGCCGAGGTCGTCGAGGTACGAGGCGACCCAGGCCAGCGGAGCGTTCCAGTTGATGGTGATCTCGTTCGTCGCCCAGGACTCGATGTCGTCGATGTAGCACATCGCCGGCGCGCAGCCCTGGAGCTTGTCCTGGGCCACCGGGTCCTCGATGCCGACGTTCGGGCCGCCCGCGACCGAGCCGGGAGCCGGGTTCGGCAGCGACGGGTCGAGCTGGTTGGCCCAGAACCGGTGGTGCTGGTTCTTGGAGTCCCGCTCGCCGTAGCCCGTGACGTACGACTGGTTGAGCGGGTTGCGGCCGAGGATGTAGTCCATGCCGCGCAGCACGGCGTCGCTGTAGGTGGCGTCACCGGTCAGGTCGTGGGCCGTGGCGAGCACGACCATGTTGTTCAGGACCTGGCTGTTCGAGCCCCAGACGTAGTTGTTGTCCTCCGGGGCGTACGGCACGCCGTACAGCGAGTCGTCGGATGCCTGGGCGTAGCTGTCGGCCGCCGCGGTGACCATGGAGCGGACGTCGGCCAGCTCGGCGTCGGTCAGCTCGCTCGGCACGGTGGCCAGGCTCAGGGCGCCCAGGGCCGCGGTGGACCCCCAGTTGAAGCCGTTGGCCGGGAAGACGGCCTCGGCGTCACCGTGCAGCTCGGAGCCGAGGACCTCCTGGCGGTAGCTGTCGTCGCCGGTGGTGATGAACAGCTCGGCCGCGGCCCAGTAGAACTCGTCGGTGACGACCTCGTCGGGGTACGCCCCGCCGCCGGTGCCGTCGTTCGGGTCGGCGAGCACGTCCGGGTTGGCCTTGGCGGCGGCCCAGGCCGTCTCGGCCGTCTCCAGGCAGCGTGCCGCGAAGTCCGCGTCGTACTCCTCGAACAGACGCGCGCACTGGGCGCCTGCCGCGGCCACGTTGAGGGTCGCCGCGGTTGTCGGCGGGTGCAGCTCACGCGGCTGCGGGTCCTCGCTGGGCAGCAGCGGCAGACCGGTCCACGCCTTGTCGTGGATCTTGTGGTGGACCATGCCGGCGAGTTCCTCGCCCTCCGGCACCTGCATCTTCATCAGGAAGTCCATCTGCCAGCGGGCCTCGTCGAGGATGTCCGGCACGTCGTTGCCCTGCTCGGGCACGCGCAGCTTGCCGTCGCCGAGGGCCTCGCCGTCGGCGCCCTCGGTGGTGAGGGTGCGCTCGAAGTTGGACATCACCTGGGCGGCGGAGATGCCGCCGTTGACGACGTACTTGCCGTGGTCACCGGCGTCGTACCAGCCGCCGGAGACATCGAGGGTGTAGTCGCAGACACCCTCCTGGCAGGGCACCTCGGTGTCGCCCTGGTTGGGCTCCACGCCGACGTGGCCGGCCGCGCGGGCGTACTCCTCGCCGACGATGGAACCGTCGATCTCGATGCCGCTGCGGTTGTGGTAGAAGTACGCGAGCGCGTCGGTGCGCAGCGACGAGTAGAGGTCGCCGCCGATGGCGAACGGCTCGCTGACCTCCTCGCCGATGGTGACGGTGTAGCCCTCACCGGGCTCGGTGACCCCGCTGAAGTCGAACGTGTGGACGTTCTGCTCGGACGTCGGGTCGACGCCGCCGGGCTCGGTGCTGCCGCTCGCGACCTCGGTGCCCTCGCCGTTCTTCAGCGACCAGTCCTGCGGGTCGGTGGCCTCGGTGACGAAGGTGCCGCTCTTGGGCCCGTCCGTCGCGTAGCCGACCTGGTTGACCCGGACCGGGGAGCCGGTGTCGGGCTCGTAGACGGGCGGCTCGGCGCCACCGGTCAGCGACACGTCGTCGACGCAGAAGGTGTACGCCTCCTCGCTGCCGCCGACCTGGAAGGCGAGCTGTGCCGCCTCGTGGTCGTCGGCGGCGGTGAAGACGTGCTCGACGGGCTCGCCGGCGTCGCTGATCTGGTCGGCGGAGGACAGCTCCGCGGTGTACGGGTCCTCGGCCATCTGCACGTTGGTGCGGATGGTGACCGGGACCGTGGACGTCGCGGTGTAGCGGAGCGTGTAGCTCTCGCCGGCGGTCAGCGGGAGGTCGTTCTGGCCGATGATGGCGTCCCACGGGTTGGCCGTGCCGGCCGGGATCTCGGCGCACAGGCGCCCGTCCACGACCTCACCCGGATTGCCCTCGGTCCACCACCAGCCGGTGGTCGTGCCGTCGGCGAAGTCGCCGTTCGTGATGAGTTCCGGGGCCTCGGCCTCGGCGCCGATGGCCGGTGCGGCGATGAAGCCGCCGACCAGGCCGGCCACGGCCACGGCCGCGAGTACGGCGTTTCTGCCCCGGCGCGGGCGACCACGCTGGAGGGGTTCTTGGGGCGGATGGTGGTTCACGGCTCGGGTTCCTTCCGCGGGAGAGGTGGGGGCAAGAAGTAATGGGAGCGCTCCCACGGCATCGTGGTGGTCATGAGATGCCGCGTCAAGACGTTGGCCGGATCCAACTCACCGAAATGCGGGGACGGATGAGGCCGGCACCGCTCCCGGCCGGTCCCGCCCGTGAGGTGCCGAGACCCCGCCGGAAGCCCCGCCCGGAGCCGCGGGGGCCGCCCGAGGGGCGGGTTAGTGTGGCGTCGCAAGCACCGCACCCGTCCCGAGGAGCACCGTGAACCCGCACGTCGCCGCGGATACGCGCTACGACACCATGCCCTACCGCCGCACCGGCCGCAGCGGCCTCAAGCTGCCCGCGGTGTCCCTGGGGCTGTGGCACAACTTCGGCCACGAGAAGCCCCTGGAGGTCCAGCAGGCCGTACTGCGCCGCGCCTTCGATCTCGGGGTGACCCATTTCGACCTGGCCAACAACTACGGCCCGCCGCCCGGCGCCGCCGAGGAGAACTTCGGCCGGCTCTTCGCCCGTGACTTCCGCCCGTACCGGGACGAGATCGTGATCTCCTCCAAGGCCGGCTATCTGATGTGGCCCGGTCCGTACGGCGAGTGGGGGTCCCGGAAGAACCTCCTGGCCAGCCTGGACCAGAGCCTGGACCGGATGGGCCTGGAGTATGTCGACATCTTCTACTCGCACCGCCCCGACCCGGACACCCCGCTCGAGGAGACGATGGGGGCGCTGCACTCGGCGGTCCAGCAGGGCAAGGCGCTCTACGTCGGCATCTCCAACTACTCCCCGGAGCAGACGCGGGAGGCCGCCCGGATCCTGGCGGGGCTGGGCACGCCGCTGCTCATCCACCAGCCGTCGTACTCCCTGTTCAACCGCTGGGTCGAGGACGGGCTGCTGGACGCGCTGGACGAGGTGGGCGCGGGCTCGATCGCGTTCTCGCCGCTGGCGCAGGGGCTGCTGACGGACCGCTATCTCAACGGCATTCCGGAGGGCTCGCGGGCGGCCGGTTCGAGCCCGTTCCTGACCGCCGAGGGCATCACCGAGGAAACCCTCGCCAAGGTGCGGGCGCTCAACGACATCGCGCGGCGGCGCGGCCAGAGCCTGGCGCAGATGGCCATCGCCTGGATCCTGCGCGGCGGCCGGGTCACCTCGGCGCTGGTGGGGGCCAGCAGCGTCCGGCAGCTGGAGGACAACGTGGCGGCTGCCGCCCGGCTGGAGTTCGACGCCGGTGAACTGGCCGAGATCGAGCGGTACGCGCGCTAGCAGGCGGGCGCGGCGGGTTGCGCACACGGCAGCGGCCCGCGGGCGGCAGTGATCGGTGGTTGGCAGTCGGCGGTCGGCGGGCGCGGACGAGGTGCGCGGTACGCGGTATGCGGCACGAGTGCCGGGCGGTGTGCGTGAGCCGCGTGCGTGTGAGTCGCGCGCGTGTGAGTGGTGGGCGCGGTGAGCCGCACGCGCCGGGGAAGGGTGGCGGGGCGGCCGGAGGACGGCCGCCCTGCCGCCCTTCGCCGCTGTCCTTTGCGACCGCCCTTCGCCGCCGTCCTGCCCCGGCTGCCCTCCGTCGCCGGCCGCCCGCCGTACCCGGGTCCGCCCGGCGGAGTCCGGTGGGTTCCGGCGCGGATTCTTCACACCGGCTTCACTCGGTGGTCGCGAAAAGCGGAATCGGCTGAGCCGAATGGGTTTTCGTGCCGGAGGAGTGCAACCCTTCGCGCCGTACACGTGTCTAGTCCAGTGTTCGGTGCAATTCTGCGGAGCGCATTACCGAAATGGCTGTACGGGAACAGCCGGATGCCTGTCCGCGGATATCCCGCGCTTCGGCGCGGCAACAGGAGAAGGGTTCACATGCGTTACACCAAGCGTGCTCTCGTGGGGCTGACCTGCGCCTTCGCTATGATTCCGGCCGGTGTCGCGGTTGCCGGAAGCGGCCCCGCCCCCAAGCCGTCGGAGCGGGCGAATTCCCAGGCCAAGTCCACGGCGCCGTCTGCGGCCGGAAACCCGGCCAGTAAAATGGCGCAGACGGCGGGCGTCTGCGACGACGCCTATCAAATCGGCAAGACCGCCTACATTAAGCGCGGTACCGCGACGGTCGCGTCCGTCAAGCAGTTCTACTCGCCCGAGTGCGGTGAGAACTACGGATACCTCTGGGTCTGGGATTCCTTCCGGGACACCGCCGGCGACTACGACGTCAAGGTGGGGATCTACAGCTATTCGCAGGACGAGATCCTCGGCGAGCGTTCCTGGACGAACAGCACCCAGCAGGAGTTCTGGTCCGACCCCACCGCCACGGTCACGGAGTGCACGGCGGCCGTCGGCGCCGTACGCAAGGCCGGCGACCCGCTCTTCAACCAGGCGGCGAGCGACAAGCGCTGCTGACCCGGCCCGCCGCCCCGCGGGCGGCACCGTGACGGCCCCGTGGCAGACCGGCGAACCTGGACATCGCCGGACCCCGCGGGGCCGCCGCGCGTACGGGTGCACGGGATGCGTCCGACGGCGGCGGGCCCGGACCGCGGTGCCCCCGTCACACGCTCAGTGCCGCCCGTACGTCCCGCTGAGCCGCCTCACCGCCCGTCCCGCCGGAGGTGACGCGGCCGGACTCCAGGACGTGGTAGCGCTCGGCGGCCCGCAGGGCGAAGCCCACGTGCTGTTCCACGAGGAGCACGGACAGCCCGCCCCCGGCCGTCAGCGTGAGAATCGTGTCCTCGATCTCGGCGACGACCGAGGGCTGAATGCCCTCGGTGGGCTCGTCGAGCAGCAGCAGCCGCGGCTCGGTGACCAGGGCGCGGGCGATGGCGAGCTGCTGCCGCTGGCCGCCGGACAACAGCCCCGCCCGGCGCGCCAGCAGCGGGCGCAGCGCCGGGAAGAGGTCCAGGGCCGCGTCGGTCGCGGCCCGCCCGCCACGGCGGCCGTCGGCGACCAGCCGGAGATTCTCCGCGGCCGTCAGCTGCGGGAAGCACTGCTGGCCCTGCGGCACATGGGCCATGCCGCGGGCCACCCGCTGGTGCGGGGCGAGCCGGGTGATGTCCTCGCCGTCCAGCAGGACCCGGCCCTCGCGGGGGGCGAGCAGTCCCGCGGCGACACGCAGCAGGGTGCTCTTGCCGGCCCCGTTGTGTCCCAGCAGCGCGGTGACGCCGTTCACCGGGACGGCGACGGACACCCCGTGCAGCACCGGGATGCGGTCGTAACCCGCGTGGACCTGCCGGAGCTCCAGCAGGAATGCGGCGGACGCGTCCACGGTCAGCCCTCCTTCGCCATGGCCGCCGACTCGGCGGCCGGGTCGGTTCCCGGTTCGGGCGCGTGGCCCAGATAGACCTCCTGCACCTTCGGGTCGGCCTGGACCTCGGCGACGGTCCCCTCGCTGAGGACCCGGCCGCCGTGCAGCACGCTGACCGAGCGGGCGTAGGACCGCATGAACTGCATGTCGTGCTCGATGACGACGACGGTGCGTTCCCCGGCGACCGATTCGAGCAGCCGGCCCGTCGCGTCGCGTTCCTCGTGGCTCATGCCCGCCACGGGCTCGTCGAGCAGCAGCAGCCGCGCGTCCTGCACCAGCAGCATGCCGATCTCCAGCCACTGCTTCTGCCCGTGCGCCAGCACTCCGGCGGGACGGTCCCGCAGCTCCGTGAGCCCCGTCTGCTCCAGCGCGCGTGCGACACCTCCGGGTACGGACCGGCGGCGGCGCAGCAGCGTCAGCGGGCCGCGTCCGGCGCCCGCCGCGATGTCCAGGTTCTGCAGCACCGTCAGTTCCTCGAACACCGTGGCGGTCTGGAAGGTGCGGCCGATGCCCGCCCGGGCGATGCGGTGCACGCTGCTGCCGAGCAGTTCCCGGTCACCGGCGCGGACGGATCCCGTCGCGCGGGCGAGGCCGGTGACGGCGTCGACGAGGGTCGTCTTCCCGGCGCCGTTCGGCCCGATCATGAACCGGATGTCGCCGGGTGCCACGTCCAGGTCGACGCCGTCGACCGCGGTGAATCCGTCGAAGGAGACCCGGAGCCCGCGGATCCGGAGCGGCAGGGCCGCCCCGCCGCCGGTAGTGCGGTCGGGGCCGGACACGCCGCTCGTGCTGTGGGCGCTGTCGGTGCTGTGGGCGCTGTCCGGGCCGGCCGCCGTGGCCTTGCCGTTCGCGCCGTTCGCACCGTGTGTGCCGTTCACGCTGTTCACGGGGTCACCTCCAGTCGGGGTGCGGACGCCGGCGCGGCAGCCGGTGGTCCCTCGGGCGGGCCGGGCGCGTCGGGTGCCCGCGGCGTACGGGACCGGCGCCGCCGCAGCGTGCCCGCCAGGGACGCCAGGCCGCCCGGCAGGAAGCCGATCACCAGGACGAACATCAGCCCCTGCGCGTACGTCCAGGCCGCAGGGAACTCCTCCGACAGCGCCGTCTGGGCCCATGCCACCGCGATCGCGCCGAGCACCGACCCGACGAGCGAGGCCCGGCCGCCGAGCGCGGCGCCGATGACGAACTGGATCGACGGCACGATGCCGATCAGCGCCGGCGAGATGATGCCGACCGCGGGCACGAACAGGGCGCCCGCCAGGCCCGCCATGCCGGCCGCGGTGACATAGGCGACGAGCTTCACCGTCGCAGGGTCGTAGCCGAGGAAGCGCACCCGCTCCTCCGAGTCCCGTACGGCGACCAGCAGTTCTCCGTAGCGGCTGCGGATGAGCTGCCGGGCCAGGGCCATGAGCAGCAGCAGGACACCGGCGATCAGGAAGTACACCGTCCGCTGGTTGACCGGGTCGTCGAGGTCGTAGCCGAAGAAGCCCCGGATGTCGGTGAGGCCGTTCGTGCCGCCGGTGGTGCCCTGCTGGCCGACGAGCAGGATCACCATGGCGACGGCGAGGGCCTGGCTGAGGATCGCGAAGTACGCGCCGCGCACCCGGCGGCGGAAGATGAGGAAGCCCAGCAGCGCGGCCACCGCCATCGGCAGCAGCACGGTCGCGGCCAGCGCGAACACCGGGTTCTCGAACGGCTTCCACCACCAGGGGAGCGTGCCGGTACCGCCGTACAACTGCATGAAGTCGGGCAGCTGCCCGGGTCCGGCGTCGGCGAGTTTGAGGTGCATCGCCATCGCGTAGCCGCCGAGGCCGAAGAAGACGCCCTGGCCGAGGGTGAGCAGCCCGCCCCGGCCCCAGGCCAGGCAGATGCCCACGGCCACGATCGCGTAGCAGAGGTACTTGGCGAGCAGGGACAGCCGGAAGTCGGTGAGGGCGAGCGGGGCGA
>NZ_WHPN01000315.1 GCF_009735685.1 Streptomyces lycii
CCGGGGCCGCCCCTCTTTCGTGCTCACCCGGGGTTCCGGCGGCCGGGCGGCCCGGCATCCCGGCGCCCGGAAGCCCGGGCCGTCGGCTCTCCGCGGGCCGTCGGCTCTCCCCGGCGCGGTGGCTTTCCCCGGTCCGGCGGCCCTCCCGGTCCGGCGGGCGCGGTCAGACCGTGTTGACCTGTACGTGCTCCGGGACGCCCGTGACCGGCTGGATGTTCCGGCTCACCGTCAGGGTGTGCAGCTCCGGGAACGCGGCGAGCCACTCCATCCCGCCGGTGCCGGTGCCGGTGCCGGTGCCCGTGCCCGCCCCGTGCGCCAGGTCGTAGGCCATCCACAGATGCCGCAGCCGGTCCGCGACCAGCCCGTCGACCAGCTGTTCCGGCGTGAACGGTCCGGTGATCTGCACCGACGGGCGTCCGCCGAGCCGGCGCAGCGCGTGCAGCTCGTCCAGGGTCGACACCGGGAAGTCCAGCTCGTGCTCGTCGAGATGGGCGATGATCTCGTCGGCGTACCGGTCGGTGTCGTACCGCCGCCAGGCGCCCGCCAGCCGGGAGCGGATGTGCCAGGACTCGCGGTCCCGCAGCCGGACCAGATAGTCGATGGCCCGGTCGTCGTCGATGGACGTCGCGGTGATCGCCAGCCGGTGCGCCTCCCGGTCGGGCAGGCCCACCGGGTCGGGCAGCAGCTCCAGGGCGATCGGGCCGATCCAGCCCAGCGCCCGCGCGCCCTCGTCGGTCGTCGGGCGCACGATGTTCTTCGTGTACTGCTGCACCCGCTCCCGTACGGCCGGGTCGAGTTCGGTGGCGTGCTCCAGGCAGGCGGCGGCGAGGAGCTTGCGGTGCCGGGCGTGCACCGGCTTGGTGCCCGGGCGCGCTGCGAGCAGCCCCTGCAGGAGATGGGCGCACTCGTCGGGCCGGGCCAGCGCCACGGCCATCCGGATGACTTCCTCCCACTCGTCCTGGTGGGCCTGCTCGATCAGGAAGTCGAAGTCGTGGCGCTCGACCGCGGCCCGCGCGCCCAGATAGTCCTGGAAGGTGCGGTGCACGAAGTCCACGGAGCCCGGGGTGGGCTCGCGCAGCAGCCCGGTGCGGTTGAGCAGATGCCGGTAGATGTCCTCCGGGGCGCCCTGCTTGAGCGCTTCCGGGATGGACGGCAGATACCGTGCCAGCACCTCGACGGCGGTGGAACGCTCCATCTCCGAGCGGCCGTTCACCAGCAGCCAGTGCGCCAGCTTCTGCAGCAGCTGGACCTTCGACTCCTGCGCCAGGTCGATCCCGTCGGTCAGGCTCATGTCGCGCTCGCGGTCACGCCGCTCCAGCAGCATCGACAGCGCCGCGTCGTACAGCGCCCGCCGGCCGCGCGGCAGATAGCCCCGCCGGTCCCGGTGCAGCGCGCACAGCAGCCCGCACATCAGCGGGTTGGTCGCCAGCCGGCCCAGCTCCCGGGTGATCCTCACGGCCTGGAGCAGCGTCCGCTCGTACTCCGGGAGCCGGTCCAGGTCCTGGGCGTTCCCCGGGGCGTTCTTGCAGGCGGCCGCGTGCCAGCGCTGGATGAAGGCGGCGACACCCTCGCGGTTCAGCGGAGCCAGCTTGAACTCCGCGAAGCCGTACGGGGTCAGCCAGTCCTCGGGGACCACCGAGGGGCGCGAGGTCACCAGCCAGACGTTGCCCGGGCAGGCGTCGGCCAGCTTCCGCAGTTCCGACCGCAGCCGCTCCCTGCGGTCCTCCGGGGCCTCGTCGATCCCGTCGACGAGCATCAGCCCCCGGCCCTCGGACAGCACGCGCCGGGCCCAGCCGCCGGGCTGCTCACCGGCCAGCGGATGCCGTACGGCCGCCAGGAAGTCCTCCGGCTCGGGGAACCCGGGCTCGGGAAACCGCCGCACCGGCAGCACGAAGGGCACCCGGCCGCGCAGCGTTTCCAGCCGCGCCGGCAGCGCGTCCCGGGCCGTCGACACCGCGAGCCACTGGACGAGCGTCGTCTTCCCCGACCCGGCGACGCCGCGCAGCAGCACCTTCTCGTGTACGGCCAGCACCTGCTCGGCGGGGAGCACGGGCTGCCGCCGGGCGTCGTCCGACCCGGCCGCGGACGGTTCGACCTCCAGCGGCAGAAAGGCGGGGTCGAGCGGCCAGCTGTCCGGCGAGTGGGTGAGGTCGATGCCGTAGATGGTCAGGTGGTTGTGTCCGGCGATGATGTCCTGGGCGTAGCGCTCCTCGAACGCGGCGTCCTCGGGATGCATGTCCCGTCCCCCCCGGGGCTGGCTGTGGCCGACGTCTGTGAACACCCAGAGTAGGGGAGCGGCCCCGCTCGTGAACCGGCTCGGCGCCGACGATTGTTCAGGGAACAAGCTTTCCCGGGGCCGGGACACGAGCTGGAACACGGGCCGGGACGCGGGGTGGGATGCGGCCGGGGCACGGGCCGGACCCGGCCGGGACGCGGGCCGGGGCACGGGGTGCGGCGGCGTTGACCCGTGCTGGGGACCCGCGGCGGCACCGGGGCCGGGCGGGCGGTCCCGTCAGCTCCTCAGCGGCGGGGACGCGACGAGGCCGGGGCGGGTCACCACACGGACCGCGTCCGGCAGCCGGTCGGTGCCCCGCAGCCCCGGTGTCCGGGGCGGGAGCAGGACGACCTCCAGGCCGGGCAGGCAGGCCAGCGGCGAAAGGTCGAGGCCGGACAGATCGCCGTGCAGGGGGGCGAGTTCGAGATCGGTCAGCCCGGGGAAGTGCCGGGCGACCCGGGCCAGGTCCGGGTGGCCGTCGCCGGAGCAGTGCAGCCGTACGCTCTCCACCCCGGGCAGCGCCAGGTCCGCGGGGCAGCGGGCCGGCGACCGGTCGTCGATGTGCAGTTGGCGCAGCTCGGGGAGGGTGGCGAGTTCCGTCCACTCGTCCTCGCTCCGGGGAGCGTCGCTCAGGCCGCCCAGCAGCAGGCGCCGCAGCGTCGGCCAGGCGGAGATGCCCCGCAGCCCGCCCCCGTGGCCGGAGTCCACGGAGGAGACGACCAGGGTGCGCAGGGGAGCGTCCGGTGACAGGCCGGCCAGCCGCAGCGGCACGTCCGGCGCGTTGAGCAGCAGGGTCTTCAGGCCGTGCAGGTCGCGCAGGGAGGGGAGCGCCCGGCACTTCCGGAGCACCGCCAGCGAGAGGTATTCCAGCGGCAGCCGGGCCAGCGCGGAGAGGTCGGTCAGGGAGGGGCAGTCGCTGATCTGGAGATCGCGGAGGTCGGGCGGGTCGGGCAGGTCGCGCAGGAAGTGGACGTCGCGCAGCGAGGCGACGTTCCGGATCGTCAGATGGGTGAGGCGGGTGGCGCGGGCGTACGCGGGCAGGGCGTCGAGCGTGGCCCGGTCCCGGATCTCCAGCCGGGGGCGGCCGCCGAGTTCCCGCAGCACGGACAGGTGGGCGGGGGTCGGCGCGGTGAAGTACAGGTCGTCGCGGCCGAGATGGGCGAGCACCTCGTCCGCGTAGCGCCGGGTGTCGAAGCGGGGCCAGGCCCAGACGAGCTGCGAGCGGACCGGCAGGGCCGGGTGCGAGCGGAAGCGGGACAGGAAGGACAGAGCGGCGTCCGAGTCGATGTGCGAAGCGGTCGTGACGACGGTCGTCGCCTCGGCGGCGGTCAGCTCCTCCGGGCCGGGCAGCAGCTCCAGCACGAGCGGGCCGATCGCCGCCAGCTCGCGGGCCTGCTGCGGGGTGCGCGGCGGGATGAGCGCGGCGGTGCGCTCCTCGACGGCCCGGCGGACCCCCGGGTCCAGCTCGGTGGCGTGTTCCAGACAGGCCGTCGCCAGCAGATGGACCCTGGCACGTACGGCTGCCTCGGCGGCCGCGTCACCGTGCGCGAGCAGATCGCGCAGGATCTCCGCCCGCTCGCGCGGCCTGGCGTGGGCGACGGCCATGCGCACCACGTCCTCCCACTGGGTGTCCACGGCGTTCCGCGTCAGCAGCCCGACGTCCCACTCCTCCACGACCGCCTTCGCGCCCAGGTAGTCCTGGAAGGTGCGGTGCACGAACTCGACGGTGCCCACCGTCGGCTCGCGGAGCAGTCCGCTGCGCAGCAGCAGATGGCCGAAGATCCGCGCGGCGTCGCCCTGCCCGGCCGCCGACGGCACCGAGGGCAGCGCGTCGGCGACGATGCGCTCGGCCCGCGTCCGGTCGAGTTCGGTGCGGCCGTTGCGGATGAGCCAGTACGCGAGCCGCTGGAGCAGCTGGATCTGCGGTTCCTCGGTGAGCTGGATGTCGCCCGGTGCGTGGATGTCCCGCTCCGCGTCCCGGCGGGTGAGCAGCATGCGCAGCGCTTCCTCGTACAGCTCCTTGCGGCCGGGCGGGAGGTAGCCGTTCCGGGCCCGGTGCAGGGCGCAGACCATCGCGCACATCAGCGGGTTGGTGACGAGCCGGCCCAGGTCCCGTTTGGTGCGCACGGCGATGTGCAGGGCCGCCTGGAAGCGGTCCAGCTCGGCGGCGCGTTCGGCCGTACGGCAGGTGGCGCGGGCCGCGTCGTGCCAGCGGTCGACGAACGAGGCCACGTCGTTGCGGCTCATCGGGGCGAGGACCAGCTCGCCGAACCCCTGGCCGGCCAGCCAGCCGTCGGCGACCGCCGAGTGGCGCGAGGTCACCAGCCACAGATTGCCCGGATAGGCGATCAGCAGATCGCCGAGCCACTGCCGGGTGCGGGCCCGGTCCCGCTCCGGGATCTCGTCCAGGCCGTCGACGAGCAGCAGTCCGCGCCCGGCCCGCAGGACCCGGTCCGCCCAGCCGTCCGGCTGGGCGGTGTGCAGCGGGTTGTGCACGGCGCCCAGGAAGTCGCCGGGCAGCGGCAGGCCGGCCGCGCGCATCACGCTGCGCAGCGGCAGGACGAAGGGGACCCGGCCGCGCAGCGCGTCCATGCCGTCCGGCAGCTCCTGCCGGGCCGCCGACACGGCCAGCCACTGCACCAGCGTGGTCTTGCCGGAGCCCGCCGTGCCGCGCAGCAGGACCCGGTCCTGGCCGGTGAAGATGCGGTTGGTGTCGACGGGCGTGGTGACGGGCTCGCCCTCGAAGCCGAGACCGGTGAGTTCGCCCTCGAAGCCGATGCCCGTGAGTTCGCCCTCCGGTCCCGCCTCGTCGCGGCGCCGGACGGCCTGCAGGCTCAGATAGGCGGTGTCCAGCGGCCAGCTGGCCTCCGCGGAGCTGAGGTCGAGGCCGACGATCGTGAGCTTGGCGTGCTTCTCGGCGACGTACTGCGCGTAGCGCCGCTCGAACGCCACGTCGGGCATGTCCTGCCGGGGGGTGCGCGCGATCAGTTCGTCGACCTTGGCGATCAGTTCGGCGTTGCCGCGGGCCTGCTCGACCAGGGAACGGGCGACGAAGTCGGAACGCTGCGTGAAGAAGTGCAAGATGTGCAGGCAGGCCGTGTCGAGCAGCCGGTGGTAGAGGACGGAGGCGTCGGCGGACAGGAGTATCGAGGGGTCGTCGGCGGTGCGGCGCAGGAGACGGCTGAGGTTGCGGTGGCCGAGCTGGACCGCCGACATGTCGCTCATGTCCAGGTCGCCGAGGGCGTGCAGGGTCTTCGCGAGCGCGTCCACGACCGCCCGCTCCTCCTCGGGGGCGACGGGGGGTTCCCCCGTGTCCACGGCCCGGCGCACCAGCTCGGCCGCGATCTTCACCAGATCGCGCTCCGTGAGGGTCCGCTTCTCCCCGCGGAACGACAGGCGGGCCGAGACCCGGACCGGTTTGTCGACCAGGCCGGCTCCCGGCCCCTCGGTGACGAAGAGCTTCTTGACGAGCGGCGCGACGGCGCTCGACGCGAGGCGTGCGCCTACGACTGCGGGCTCCATGGTCCGGCGGCCTCCCGTACCCCGTGCGTTCCCCCGTGTGTCCCCGGGTGAGGCGGGTGCGGCGCCCGTCGTGCGATGCGGGCGCGCCCCGGAAAAGCCTCCCAGAAAGCGCCCCGAGAAGTCATCGATCATGGAAATCCGTGATGTGCCGCACGTGGCGGGCGTCACCTACGAAGCGACATAGGACACGCCCTTTCTCCCCGCACGAGTGGTTTGTCGCTTCCGTGGTCAGCCGTATGGGCCAGATGTCCGGAAGATTTTGGAAAGACGGGGTTTAGCGGCCCCGCGTATGGGCCTGCCAGGGCCCTCTTCCCTCGCGGTGGGGGTTTCGAAGGGTGTGCGGGGCCGTCCGCCGCTGCTCCGAGTCGGGGATCCGGGCGCCCGGTGACTACGGCATTTGGTAGTAGATGGGGTTCTTGTCCCCCTGGGCGGGGCGGGTTACCAAGGTAGGGCGATCGCGGCGGAATGTTTGATTCACGCCGTTTCGCCCGATCTTCCCCCTTCTTCGGAGGTAGCCCCCTTATGTCGAAGCACGCCCAGATCCTCGCCGGCATGACCCCCATGCGCCGCCGCGCCGCCCTGGCCGCCGCCGGCCTGGGAGCCACCGCCGTGCTGGGGACCGGGGCCGCGCTCGCACAGGACGACGCGCAGGCCGAACCCGCCGCCAACGCCGCCAAGACCTCGGGCACCGGCACCGCCTCGGTGACGAAGTCGGTCGAGGCGCAGGCCGACGCCCAGCGGAAGGCTGCCGACAGCAAGGCCGCGGCCGAGAAGGCCGCCGAGGAGCGCGCGGCCGAGAAGGCCGCCGCGGACCGCTCGAAGCGCGAGAACCTGGCCAAGTCCTGGGTCAAGCCCGTGGACGACTACACCAAGGGCTCGACGTTCGGCATCGGCGGTGACCGCTGGGCCAACAAGCACTCCGGCCAGGACTTCGTCGCGTCGACCGGCACCCCGGTCAAGGCCGCGCACGGCGGCACCGTCGTGACCGCCGGCTGGGGCGGCAGCTACGGCAACAACGTCGTGATCAAGCACGACGCGAACACCTACACCCAGTACGGCCACCTCTCGAAGATCGACGTCAAGGTCGGTCAGCAGCTGACCACCGGGCAGGAGATAGGCAAGGTCGGCAGCACCGGCAACTCCACCGGCCCGCACCTGCACTTCGAGACCCGTACGACCCCGAACTACGGTTCCGGTGTCGAGCCGGTCCACTTCCTGAAGGAGCGCGGCGTCACGCTGTGACGCCCGGACCGGACGGGGCCCGCGGGTCCCGGTGACACGACCGAGGGCGACCCCCGGCGACGGCTTCCGAGCCCGTCCCGGGGGTCGCCCTCGTCGTCGTGCGGCGCGGTGTCCGGCGCGGCGCGGCCGGGCCGTTGGCGCGGGGCCGGTGGGTTGGGCGCGGGGCCATTGTCGGTGGTGCCTGGCAGCATGCCCGGCATGGGGACGATGATTCCCGGCGCCGCGCATCTGGCCCGTCTCCGCCAGCTGCGGCGCGCCAAGGACGTCATGGACCGCGACTGGGCCGAGCCGCTCGACCTGGACGCGGTGGCCTCGCACGCCGGTTATTCGCGCTATCACTTCATCCGCGCCTTCAAGGCCGTCTACGGCAGTACCCCGGGCCAGTATCTGACCGGCCGCCGCGTCGAACGCGCCGAGGAACTGCTCCGCACCGCCAACCTCTCGGTCACGGAGATCTGCACCCTGGTCGGCTTCAGCAGCCTCGGCAGCTTCTCCGCGCGTTTCAAGCAGCGCACGGGCCTCACCCCGAGCGAGTACCGCTCCCGGCACGCCGGCCGCGGTGCCGCGCTGATACCGGGCTGCTACGCCCTGCTCTGGTCCGGCGGCTTCCCCGGGCGGGGCGGCCCGCCGGGCGGCGGGGAGCGCAATTCTTGAGAAGCGCGGCGGGGGGCGCCCTGCCTACGGTGAGAACACGGCGCTTCGGGCACCGCTCCCGGGACCGCCGTCCGTTCTCCCGCACTCTCCCTTCCGTTGTTCTTCCGCACCCTTCGCTCCAGGAGCACCTCATGATCAAAGGACTGGCCATCGCCACCGTCTGGGTCCTCGACCAGGACCGGGCCAAGGAGTTCTACACGGAGAAGCTCGGCCTGGAGGTCCGTACGGACATGACCATCGGCGGCGACGGCGGCATGCGCTGGCTGACCGTCGGGGCCAAGGACCAGCCGGACGTCAGCCTGACGCTGATGGTCCCCGGCCCGCCCGGGCTGGACCCGGAGTCGGCCGAGGCGATCCGGACCCTGGTGGCCAAGGGCGTCATCGGCGGCGGCGTGCTGCGGACGGACGACGTCCACGGCGACTACGCCGCGCTGCGGGCCAAGGGCGTGGAGTTCCTCCAGGAGCCGCAGGAGCGGCCTTACGGGACGGAGGCGCTCTTCCGCGACGACTCGGGGAACTGGTTCTCCTTCACGCAGGAGAACCAGGAGCTGGACCTGGACAAGAGCTGGAGTTGAGTGCGTGGACGCGGGGGAGGGCGACGCATCGTGGACCCGTGGACCCGTGGACCCGTGAACTCGTGGACTCGTGAACTGAGGGTCGGGGCGGGACGTGCGGGCCCGGGCGGGTCGCCGGAGTCATGGCGGGTCGTGAGGGTCCGCGGCGGGCCGCGGGGGTCCGGGCGGGCTCAGCCCGGCAGGGTGACGGCGGGGATGCCGCCGGTCTCCGTGGGCGCGGTCTGCGGCAGCCACAGCACCGCCACGGCCCCGCCGTTCGACCGTGCGCCGCCGTTCCGGGCCGCGGCCTCCGGGTCCGTGCCGCGGGCCTTCCCGGTCCCGGCCGCCTCGCCGCCGCCCGCCGGCCCGTTGGGTCCCGGCCCACCGGCCGCCGCGGCACCCGATGCGCGGGTCGGCCCGGCTTCCGGCTTCCCGGCTTCCGGCTTCCCGGCTTCCGCCTTTCCGGCCCCGGGTTTCCCGGCCCCCGCTGCGGTGGCTTCCGTCGCGGTGGCTCCCGGGCTCGCGGGGCCGGAAGCCGTGGGTCCCGAGGGGCCCGTGGATCCCGTGGGTCCGGAGCGCGTGGACGCCGTGGACCCTGTGGACCCCACGGGCCCGGAGCCCGTAGACCCCGTGGTGCCCGCGGCCCCGGAATCCGTGGAACCGGCAGCCCCGGCGGGCCCGGAGCCCGTCGTTCCGGCAGGTCCGGGGCTCTGCCGAGCCGGGCCGCCGGCCGCCGGCTCCGCGGGGGCCGGTCCCGTGGACCCGGAGTCCGTCGTGTCCGGCCCCGTGGACCCGGAGCCCGGGGTGACGGCCGCCGAGGCCCCGGTGCCGGGGGACCGGGCCGGGCCGGAGGCGGCCGCTCCGGGCCCGCCCGGGGCCTTCTGCACGGCCGGTGTGTCCTCGTCGGGGAACGGCGCCGGGGCGTTCCGGAAGGTGAGCCGGGCACCGAGCACCCGCGCCTGGCCCGCGGCGATGGTCAGGCCCAGGCCGTGGCCCCGTCCGGAGCGGTCCGGGCTGCCGGTGCGGAACCGGTCCGGGCCCGCGGCCAGCAGTTCCGGCGGGAAACCGGGACCGTGGTCGCGCACCCGCAGCACCCGGCTGTCGACGGTGACCTCGACCGGCTCGCCGCCGTGCTTGGCCGCGTTGGCCAGCAGATTGCCGAGGATCCGCTCCAGCCGCCGGGGATCGGTCTCGATGTTCGCGTCCCGCGCCACGACCACCTCGGCCTCCGGCGCCAGCACCCGGACCCGGCGGGTGACGAACTCGCCCAGCGCGATCTCCTGGAGTTCGGCCCGCTCGGTGGCGCTGTCCAGCCGCGCCACCTCCAACACGTCCTCGACCAGGGTCCGCAGCGCCTGCGCCCGGTCCCGTACCAGCTCGGTGGGGCGGCCCGGGGGCAGCAGCTCGGCGGCGGTGAGCAGCCCCGTGACCGGGGTGCGCAGCTCGTGCGCGATGTCGGCGGTGACCCGGCGCTCGGCCTCCAGCCGCTGCTGGAGCGCGTCGGCCATGGCGTCGACGGCCCGCGCCAGCTCGTCCGTCTCGTCCCGGACCCGGCTGCCGATGGCGTCCTGCACCCGCACCTCGGTGTCGCCCCGCGCCACCTTGCGGGCCGCGGTCGCGGCCCGCCGGAGCCGCCGGGAGAGCCCGCCGCCGACGAGCACGCCCAGCAGGCAGCCGCCGCCCACGACGACGACCGAGCCCAGCGAGAGGGCCCGGTTGAGGTCGTTGAGCACCGCGTAGCGGTCGGTGAACCGGGTGTGGATGGACAGCACCTTGCCGTTCGCCAGCGGTACCGCGGCCCACACCTCCGGGGCGTCGTCGCCCGTGTCGTCCAGATAGGTGGCCCGCTGTCCGCGCAGCACGGCCTCCCGCAGTTCGTCGGGCAGCTCGGGGTCGTCGATCCGCGCGTCGTAGTTCAGCCGCCCGGTGGACTCGTAGATCCGCTGCGCGAACCGCACCCGCTCGTCCTGTACGTCCCGGCTGCCGTCGAGCATGGAGACACGCGCCGCGTTGTGGACGACGAGGCTCAGCGCGAGGGCGACCAGGGCCCCGACCGCGGCGATGGCGGCGCTGAGCTTCCAGCGCAGCCCGGTGTGCACGCGCACCCGGAGGCGCCGGGGGAGGGCCCGGCGCAGCAGCCCCGGGCGCCGTGCCGGATCTCGCTTCTCCATGGCCGCTCCCGGTGCTCCGGCCTCAGCCGCGCAGTTTGTAGCCGAAGCCGCGGACGGTGTCGATCCGCTCCTGGCCGATCTTGGTGCGCAACCGCTGCACGTGGACGTCGACGACGCGGGTGTCGCCGCCCCAGCCGTAGTCCCAGACCCGCTCCAGCAGCCGGTCGCGGGAGAGCACCGTGCCCGGCGCGGCCGAGAACTCCAGCAGCAGCCGCATCTCGGTCGGTGTCAGCGCCACGGGTTCACCGCCCTTGCGGACCTCCATGCCCTCCGTGTCGACCTCCAGATCGCCGAAGCGCAGCACCTCGCCGGCCGGGTCCGGGGCCGTCTCCTCCGCCCGGGGGCCGCCGTCCCGGCCGTGGGCGTGCCCGAACCGCCGCAGCACCGCGCGCAGCCGGGCCACGAGGACCGCGCTGTCGAACGGCTTCGTCACGTAGTCGTCCGCCCCGGCCTCCAGACCGAGCACCACGTCGATCGAGTCGGCCCGGGCCGACAGCATGATCACCGGAACCGTCGACTCGTCCCGGATGCGGCGGCACAGGCTCACCCCGTCCAGCCCGGGCACCATGACGTCGAGCAGCGCGATGTCCGGCCGGTCCGCGCGGAACCGTTCCAGCCCCGTCAGGCCGTCCGGGGCCGCCGTGACATGGAAGCCGACACGCTCCAGGGCGAGCTGTGTCGCCTCCCGGATGACGTCGTCGTCCTCGACGAACAGAACATGGGTCGCGGCCATCTGCTGTGCTCAGTCCTCCGGTTCCGCGCCGGTCTCGGTGCCGCCGCCCGCGGCCTTGCTGTAGTCGTTGTGCGTCCGGGCCCGCTCGTCGAAGCGGCCGCCGGACCAGC
This sequence comes from Streptomyces lycii, assembly GCF_009735685.1. Taxonomy (GTDB): domain Bacteria; phylum Actinomycetota; class Actinomycetes; order Streptomycetales; family Streptomycetaceae; genus Streptomyces; species Streptomyces lycii. Next base: position 11,262 of record NZ_WHPN01000315.1, read on the forward strand.
TGTATGTGATCACGTCCTCGCCCGAGGGGCAGCAGACCTTGTCGCCCGGGCCGTAGACCTGCTTGCTGACTTCGAGTTCACCGCTGGTGATCTCGGCGTAGACGGGTGAGCTCTCGTCCGTGAAGACGTTCTCGTACGCGTCGGTGCCGTCGCCCGCGGCGCTGTCGACGCGATAGACGTAACTGCCGATACCGAAGGAGTCTCCGCAGGTCAGTACGTTGATCACGACGTCGGGCTCGGAGTTCCCGGTGAGGGTGCCGTAGCTGACGTCCACCGGGTACTCGTTCGCCGCGCACGGCTTGAGGCCCTTGCGGATGTCGCTGCTGACCTTCGGGTCCCCCTTGATCAGCCGCACCGCGTCGACCCGGTCCGGCGACTCGGACGGGGCCGGGGCGGAGGAGACCACCGTCGGCGAACCCGTGTCGACCGGGCCCTCCTCGCGCACTCCGGTGCCGGCCGAGCCGCACCCGGCGGCGAGCAGCGCCACGGCGGAGGTTCCCGCGACGGCGGCGCCGGTCCGGCGGAGCAGTGCCGCGCGGAACGCGGCGGAACGGAAGGCGGAGACCCGGGAGACAGGGACTCGCGAATCCGGTGTCCGGGAATCCGCGGTCCGGAACGCCGGCACCCGGAACACCGAGGTCCGCAACACCGAGGCCCGGAACGCCGGGACCCGGAAGGCTGCGAACACGGACGCCGGGTTCCGGCGGACGGGGTTCCGGCGGACCGGGTTCCGTACGGCCGGGGAAAGGCCCGCCCCGGGGGGACGGGCCTCACATTCCGGGCTTTCCGGCTGATCCGGGGCGTCGGAGAGCGGGCGAGCGCTCCTCAGGCCGCGCACTGCGGTCGCCCACGGTCCGTGCGTTCGCTGCGTTCGGTGCGTTCCATCTCCAGGGCTTCCAGCTCCCGGCTCTCCAACTCCTGGCGCAGCCGGGCCAGCGCCCGGTGCAGCGTGCTCTTCACGGTGCCGGTCGACATGCCCAGGGCCGCCGCCGTCTCCTCCGTGCTCATCTGTTCCCAGTGTCGCAGCACTACGACACTGCGCTGCTTCGGGGCCAGCACCCGGAGGACGTCCATCAGCAGCGCCCGGTTGGCCCGCTGCTCCGAGCCGTCGTCGACGCTGGCGTCCGGAAGCTGCTCCGTCGGCACCTCGTCGATCTTCCTGGCCCGCCACCACTCCGTGCGAGTGTTGATCATCACGCGGCGAAGATAGGCGTCGGCGAGGGTCTTGTCGGCGATTCCGTCCCAGCGGCCGTACGTCCGCACCAGCGCGGTCTGGAGCAGGTCCTGCGCCTCCACGGGGTCCTTCACCAGCCGCCGGGCACTGCGCAGCAGGGCGTCCTGCCGGGTCCGTACGTACTCCTCGAAGCCCAGTACCTCGCTGTCCATGTCCGACCGCCTCCGTTCCGCTGTGCTGCCCCGTGGCCGGAACCCCCCGGCATGGGGAAGAAGCTACGGAGGAGCTGTAACGGAGTTGTGCGTTCCGGCCCTCGGGAGGCGCACGGCTACCCATCAGTTGTGTAACAACGGGGGCGCGTGGGAGGGGCACGCCCGTCCAGGGGGCGGTTCGGGCGGTTTTGTACGGGGTTCAGCCCTGCGGCAGCCGGTACATGCCGTCCGCGAGCGGCTCCGCGAGGCCGTCCGCCACGAGTCCGTCCAGCGCCCGCGCGCGCTGCACCGGCTCGTCCCACACGGCGTCCAGCGCGGCCTGCGGCACCGGACCGGCCGCCTCCCGCAGCACGGCCAGCAGCTTCCCGCGCACCTGCCGGTCCGTGCCGGCGTACGTCTGCCCGCGGCGCGGCGGGCCGTCGTGCGCGGGCGAACCGGCCAGCCGCCAGGCACATTGGGCGGCCACCGGGCAGCGGCCGCACGCGGGCGCGCGCGCCGTGCAGACCAGCGCGCCCAGCTCCATGGTGGAGGCCGCCCAGCGGGCCGCCGTCGCCTCGTCCTCGGGAAGCAGGGCCCGGGCCAGCCGGCGTTCCGCGGCGGTCGTCGCCGTCGGCGGGTACTGCACACCGCTGACGGCCCGCGCGAACACCCGGCGGACGTTGGTGTCGAGCACCGCGTGCCGCCGGCCGTACGCGAAGGAGGCGACGGCGGCGGCGGTGTACTCGCCGACCCCCGGCAGCGCCAGCAGCTTGGCGTGGTCGTGCGGTACGTCACCGCCGTGCCGCTCGGCTATGGCGACCGCCGCCCCGTGCAGCCGCAGGGCGCGTCGCGGGTATCCGAGGCGGCCCCAGGCGCGGACCGCCTCGCCGGGCGGCTCGGCGGCCAGGTCGGCGGGCCGGGGCCAGCGGGCGAGCCACTGCTCGTAGACGGGGAGGACTCTGGCCACCGGGGTCTGCTGGAGCATGAACTCGCTGACCATGACCCCCCAGGCGCCCGCCTCCGGGCGGCGCCACGGGAGATCGCGGGCGTGCTCGTCGAACCACTCGATGACGGCGGTGTGCAGGGCGGCGGGGGCGGCGGGGGCCGCGTTGGCGGTCGTAGTCATGGCGCCTCCGATCCTGCCACGGGCGGCGCCCGGTTCGGGCGCTCCGCGCCGAGCGCGGTGACGCCCCACGACCGCGTGCCGCCGTGACCGCGTGCCCTGGTGTCGGCGTGGCCCGGTGGCCGTGTGTCCTGGTGTCGGCGTGGCCGTGTGTCCTGGTGTCGGCGTGGCCCTGTGGCTCTGTGGCTCTGTGGCTCTGTGGCCCCGGTGGCCGCGCGGTCCGGTCGTGTCCGCGCACCCGGTCACGGACGGTGGGGAAAGCCGCGGCGGCCGTCACACCGGGCGACCGCCGGTCCGCGGTGGCGCCGAAAGCCTTGGCCCCGGCGGCACTTCGGCCGCGCCCGGGACGATGAACTGAAAAAGATACGGCCGCGGGCGGCGGGTAGTGGCCTGCCCGCGCCCGGATCTCTCGTAAGGTTTCCGCGTGGGATCTCTGCGCAATCCGGTCGGGCCGCTTCCCTCCTCAATCTACTGGCGGCGGAGGGCAGTCGCGTTGTGCTTGCTCGCCCTGCTGGCCGCGCTCGCCGTCTGGGCCGTCACCTCCGGTGGCGGGTCCGGGAACGGCGACGGCAAGGGCGGTGCGAACGGCGACGGCCCCGCGGAGTCCATCACGCCCGGCCCCTCCTCGTCCGGGCCCGCGATCAGCGAACGTCCGGGCGGCCGCGACGAGTCGGGCGGAGGCGACGACGGTGGCGGTGGAAATCCCGGCGGCTCGGGGGGCGTTGACGGCGGCACGGACGCCGGAGGCGGCGGCGAGGGCGGCTCGTCGGGCGGCAGCGGAGGCTCCGGAGGCGGCGGAGGCGGCTCCGGCGGCGGTGGCGAATGGAACGGCATCCCCGTCGGCACGAGCCTGCCGCGCTGCGGCCCCGGCTCCGTCGAACTGAAGCTGCACAGCGTCGAGAACACCTACGCGCCGGGTGAGAAGCCCGAGATCGAGCTGACCGCGGAGAACTCCTCCGGCCAGGACTGCAAGGTCGACTTCGGTGCCCCCTCGGCGGTCCTGACGATCACTTCCGCGGAGGGCGACGACCCCGTGTGGGCCTCCGACGACTGCCTCCGGGACAGCGCGGGCATTCTGCTCCGGGTCCCGGCCGGCGGAACGGCGCGGTACACGCTGGAGTGGGACCGCGAGCCGAGCGCCCCCGAGTGCGCGACGCCCTCGGACCGGTCCGTGAAGGCGGGCACCTATCTGGTGGAGGCTGAGGCCGACGGACTGAAGACGGCCAAGACGTCCTTCGTGCTCGCGAAGGACTGACGGGGACTGACGGACCGCACCGGCGAAGAGCCGGGCAACACGTGGGCGGACCCACGTCCTCCGGGCAGGAAACACGCCCCCCGGGCAGGGCTCGCGTCCAGGTCATACGTCCCCGGGCAGGGCTCGCGTCCAGGTCAAGGGCTCGCGTCCAGGACGTACGTCCCGGGCAGGGCCCACGTCCTCCGGGCGGGATTCACGTCTTGCGGGCCGGACTTGTGCCCTCGGGTGGCACCGACACGCTCGGTCGGTACCGCTACACGCTCGGGCGGCACTGATCACGCTCGGGCGGCACCTGTGCGCTTCCGGGGAAACGACGCACTCGCGCCTGCCCCGCCCCGGCCGGACGTGATGACGCGGTGCGCCGCCTGTACGGGCCGCCGCGCGCCCGGACGCCTGCGCCCCTACACGTACCGTTCGAGGATCGACGACTCCGCGAGCCGGGACAGCCCCTCGCGCACCGAGCGCGCCCGGGCCTCTCCCACGCCGTCCACCGTCTGCAGGTCGTCCACGCTCGCCGCGAGCAGCTTCTGCAGGCCGCCGAAGTGCTCCACCAGCCGTTCGATGATGGTGTTCGGCAGCCGGGGGACCTTGGCCAGCAGCCGGTAACCACGCGGCGAGACCGCAGAGTCGAGCGCCTCCGGGGAGCCGCTGTAGCCCAGCGCCCGGGCCACCACCGGCAGCTCCAGCAGCTCGATCTGGCTCAGCGCGTCCAGCTCGGCGAGCGCGTCGGTGACCGTACGGGTGCGCTTCGCGGTGGGCTCGGGGACGTAGTCCCGGATGACCAGCTCGCGCTCCGGCTCGACGCCCGCGATCAGCTCGTCCAGCTGGAGCGACAGCAGCCGGCCGTCGGTGCCCAGCTCCACCACGTACTCGGCGATCTCGGTGGCGATCCGGCGCACCATCTCCAGCCGCTGGGCGACCGCGGACACGTCCCGGACCGTCACCAGGTCCTCGATCTCCAGCGCGGACAGGGTGCCCGCGACCTCGTCGAGGCGGAGCTTGTACCGCTCCAGGGTCGCCAGGGCCTGGTTCGCGCGGGACAGGATCGCGGCCGAGTCCTCCAGCACGCGGCGCGTCCCGCCGACGTACAGCGCGATCAGCCGCATCGACTGGCTGACCGAGACGACCGGGAAACCGGCCTGGATGGAGACCCGCTGCGCGGTGCGGTGCCGGGTGCCGGTCTCCTCGGTGGGGATCGACGCGTCCGGCACCAACTGCACACCGGCCCGCACGATCTTGGTGATGTCCTTGTCGAGGATCAGCGCGCCGTCGAGCTTGCACAGCTCGCGCAGCCGCGTCGCGGAGAACTCCACGTCCAGCACGAAGCCGCCGGTGCACATCGACTCGACGGTCTTGTCCATGCCGAGGACGATGAGACCGCCGGTGTTGCCGCGGAGAATCCGCTCCAGGCCGTCGCGCAGGGCGGTGCCGGGCGCGACCGCGCTCAGCGAGGCGCGCATCAGGCCCTCGTTACCGGAGCTCCCGCCGGACTTGCCGGGAGCTGCTGCCCGGTCGTTGGCTGCCACTGCACTCCTCCGGTCGCAGGATTGGGGGCCCGGGTGCGTACGTACGGGCGAGACCAGGGCAAAGTCTACCGGCGGCCGCACGACTTGTGTGGTCCGTCCGCGCTGCCCGCCGCGTGGCCCGTGGGCCGGTGCCCCGCCGGACACCACCCGGAGGCCGCGCGGACCGGCCGGAACGGCAGCTCGGCGGGCGGCACCCGGCACCGGCCGGACCGGCCTCCCGGTACCGCGCCAGGCAGCCCGCACGGGACCGCGACGGACCGTGCCAGGCAGCCCGCACCGGACCGCGACGGACCGCGCCAGGCAGCCCGCACCGGACCGCGACGGACCGTGCCCGGCCGTGCCCGGCAGCCCGCGGCGGCCCGCAGGCCGTGCGCCGCCGGTCCCCGGAGCCGTACCGGAAGACCGCCGCAGCTCTGCCACAGGCCGCCCGGTCGTGCCGCTCGGCCACCGGAGCACTGCAAGCCACCGGAGCACTGCCGCAGCCGCCCCGGCCGTGCGCCGGATGTTGCCCGGAGCCGTGCCCGGATCCGAGCGGAGCTGTGTCCCGCGGAGCCGCCCCGGGCCGTACGACACGGGCCGTTCCGGGGCCACGGTACGGGACCGGTCCGCTCAGCCCCCGGCGCCCCCGGAGAGTGGCGAGCCGCCGGAGACCGGGGCTTCCCGGTCCGCCCGGTCCGCCCCGTCCGCGGGCTCCCTGCGGGGACGGCGCGGCAGCACCCGCAGCGCGTCCCCCATGTCCGCGACCTCGGTCACCCGCATCCCGGCCGGCACCCGCCCGGGGTCCGACGGCACCAGGGCGTGCGTGAACCCCAGCCGGGCCGCCTCCGCCAGCCGCCGCTGCACGCCCGTGACCCGCCGGACCTCGCCCGCCAGGCCGACCTCGCCGATCGCCACCAGGTTCTTCGGCAGCGGCGAGTCGCTCGCCGCGCTGGCCAGCGCGAGCGCGATCGCCAGATCGGCCGCGGGCTCGGACAGCTTCACGCCGCCGACCGTCGCGCTGTAGATGTCGCGCTTGCCCAGCTGCGAGATCTTGCCGCGCTGCTCCAGCACCGCGAGCATCATCGACACCCGGGACGTCTCCAGCCCTGACGTCGTCCGGCGCGGCGACGGGATCTGGGAGTCGACCGTGAGCGCCTGCACCTCCGCGACGAGCGGGCGGCGGCCCTCCAGGGTCACCGTCAGACAGGTGCCCGGCACGGGCGCGTCGCGCCGGGTGAGGAAGAGGCCCGAGGGGTCGGCGAGCCCCGTGATCCCCTCGTCGTGCAGCTCGAAGCAGCCGACCTCGTCGGTCGCGCCGTAACGGTTCTTGACGCCGCGGACCAGGCGGAGCCGGGCATGCCGGTCGCCCTCGAAGTGCAGCACGACGTCCACCAGGTGCTCCAGCAGCCGCGGGCCCGCGATCGCGCCGTCCTTGGTGACGTGGCCGACCAGCAGCGTGGACATCCCGCGCTCCTTCGACGCCCGGATCAGCGCGCCCGCCACCTCCCGCACCTGCGCCATGCCGCCCGGCGCCCCGTCGATCTCCGGAGAGGCCACCGTCTGGACGGAGTCGAGCACGAGCAGCGTCGGTTTGACCGTGTCGAGATGGCCCAGGACGGCCGACAGGTCCGTCTCCGCCGCCAGATAGAGGTGGTCGGACAGCGCGCCGATCCGGTCCGCCCGCAGCCGCACCTGGCTCGCGGACTCCTCACCCGTGACATACAGCGTCCGGTGGTCCTCGCCGGAGGCCTTCGCGGCGACGTCCAGCAGCAGCGTGGACTTCCCGACCCCCGGCTCGCCCGCGACCAGCGCCACGGCGCCCGGGACCAGCCCGCCGCCGAGCACCCGGTCCAGCTCGTCCACCCCCGTGCTCCGGGCGGTCGCCTGCCGGCCGTCGACCTGGCCGATGGGCAGCGCCGCGGAGGTGACCCGGCCCGGCGCGGTGGTGCGCACGGCCGGGGCGCCGCCGTACTCCTCGACCGTGCCCCACGCCTGGCACTCGGGGCACCGGCCGAGCCACTTGGCGGTGGTCCAGCCGCATTCCGTGCAGCGGTAGGAGGGACGGTCCTTGGCGGACGAACGCGTACGGGCAGCCATGCCGTAACGCTAGCGCCGGGCGCCGACATCGACTCCGCCGCCCGTGCGCGGGGCTCCGGGACCGCACTCCCCGGGCCACCGGGGCCGAGCCCCCGACCCATGTGGGGAAGTCCACCGGAGCGCTCCGGATTCACCGGAAGGGGACGTTCGTGTCCCCTTTTGAGGGAGATCGTCACTCGTACGGGTTAAAAGTGCGGAAGGGGTGGGAGTGCCGCACCACCATCTGCCTACCGTCGCCCAGTGATGAGCAGCAGGCGCGGACATCCCACCCACACCACCGGCACGCACCGCGCGCCCCGGCGGGCGCAGCACGAGGAGACCCCGGCCACCCGGCGTCCTCCGGCACGCTACGAGCCGTATCTCGACGGCCTGTTCACCTACTGCCTCTCCGTCATGTGCGAGCACGAGGCCGCCACCGCCGTGCTCGGCGAGGTGCTGGCGCACGCGGAGCGCAAGCACAGCCGCGGCGGCCGCGGCCCGGCCGAGCCGGAACAGTTCCGCTCCTGGCTGTACGCCCTCACCCGCTGGGCCTGCCTGCGGCGGCTCGCCGACGAGCACCGCCCCGAGGCCCCGCCGCTCACCGAGGCGGCGGCCGCCCGGCGCCGCCGCGAACTGTCCGCGCTCGCCTGGCCCGAGGCCGCGGGCACCACCCCCGAGCAGCGCGAGGCGCTCGAACTGGCCGTGCGGCACCAGCTGTCGCCGCAGGAGGTCGCGGTCGTGATCGGGCGGGAGCACGACGCCGCACGGACCCTGCTCGCCGCCGCCGCGTGCGAGGTGGAGCGGACCCGGGCCGCGCTCTTCGTCGTCGAGCGCGGCACCTGCCCCGCCGTGAGCCGGCTGACCGGCGACGACCAGGTGCTGCTGAGCGCCTCGCTCCGCCGCGAGCTGGTACGGCACGTCGACGACTGCGAGGTCTGCCGCCGCACCGCCGAGCGCGCCTCGGCGGGCGGCCCCTGGCCCGGCAGCACCTCGGCCCCCGGCACCCTGCCGGTGCTGGAGGCGCCGCGTCCGGCGGTGGACGCGGCGATGCGGTCCGAGCTGCGGGCGCCCGCCGGGGGCGCGCGGAACGGGCCGCGTTACGACCGGCGCGGTTTCCCCGTGCGCCCGAAGGACCGCGCCGCCCGCCGCCGGGTGATCCGCAGCCGCGTCATGACGACGACGGTCGTCGCGACCGTCGTGGCCGCCCCCGTGCTCGCGCTGTGGGCCGCCTACCGGGGCGCGCCGCTCGGCGAGAGCAGGGGCGCGGAGCCGGCCGGGGTCTCGGACACGGATGATCCGGCGGCCTATCCGTACGACCCGGCGGGCAACGCCGAGGCCGGCAGGCGGACCGGCGGCGGAGCGGACGGCGCCACCCCCGGCGCGACGGTCACGGCCGACGGGCGGGGAGCCGAGCGGCCGGACGACGTCCGCTCCGGCGGCGCGGGCCCGGGTGACGGCCGTAACGGCGGCGGTACGACCCGGGGCCCCGGCCGGCTGACGGTGGACGCGCGGCCCAACGGCGACACCACGCTCATCACCCTCACGGCGTCCGGCGGCGCCCCGGTGCGCTGGACGGCGGGAGCCGACGCGCCGTGGCTGTGGCTGAGCCACACGGCCGGTGTGCTGCGCCCCGGCGAGTCGCTGACGATCACGGTGTCGGTGGACCGTTCCCGGGAGCCGCGTGAGGCGTGGACGGCCCGGGTCACCGTCGGCCCGGGCGGCACGGTGATCCCGGTCAGCGGCGAGGGCGCGGCCCCCGCCCCCGACCCGGACCCCACGGACCCGGCACCGGACCCGGACCCCACGCCCACGGAACCGGCTCCCGAGCCGACCCCGTCGGAGCCGCCGCAGTCGTCACCCTCGCCGTCGGCGAGCCCGTCGGCGTAACGGGGAGAGGACGGACAGGGAGGGCACGGACGGGGAGGTACGGCCGTACTGCGGTTGGCGGGACGGTGTGCCGGCGGGGGACGGCGGGGGACGGCGGGACGGTGTGGCGGCGGGACGGCGGCAGGCCGCTACGCTGCGACGGCAGGCCGCTACGCTGCGACGGCAGGTCCACCGCTCGGGGCACCGTTCGGGTCACAGCCCCGGTCACCGCGCCCAGGGCGGGTCCGCCGGGTGCGGCGCCAGCGGCAGCAGCGACGCCAGCCGGGCCTCGCACAGCTCGACCAGCCGCTCGTACGCACCCTTGCCCATCAGCTCGGTGAGTTCAGCCCGGTACGACACATAGACCGGTTCCCCGGCCCCGTGCGCCGAGCGCGCCGACGTGCACCACCAGTGCAGGTCGTGCCCGCCCGGGCCCCAGCCGCGCCGGTCGTACTCCCCGATGGACACCATCAGGATCCGGCTGTCGTCCGGCCGGTCGATCCACTCGTACGTCCGCCGGATCGGCAGCTGCCAGCACACGTCGGGCTTGGTCTCCAGCGGCTCGCGGCCCTCGCGGAGCGCCAGCGTGTGCAGCGCGCAGCCGTAGCCGCCGGGGAAGTCCGGTCCGTTGTGGAAGATGCAGGCGCCGCCGAAGCGCCGGGTCTTCCGGTCGCCGTCCTCGTCGACCTCGGTCCAGCCGCGCGGGCCGGTGCCCTCGGCGTGGTGCTGCCAGGTCTCCGGTGTGAGCCGTGCCATGTGCGCGGCGACGCGCTGCTCGTCGTCCTCGTCGGAGAAGTGCGCGCCGAGCGTGCAGCAGCCGTCGCTCGCCTGTCCCTCCTGGATGCCCTGGCAGCCCCGGCCGAAGACGCACGACCAGCGCGAGGTGAGCCAGGTCAGGTCGCAGCGGAAGACCTGCTCGGGGTCCTCGGGGTCGGTGAACTCGACCCAGGCGCGGGGGAAGTCGAGGCCCTGCTCGTCGGGGGCGTGGGGGGCACCGGAGGCGCCGCCGGGAACGCCGGGAGAGCCGGCGGGGGAGCCGGCGGCGGGCGACACCGTGTGCCGCTCCGGCTGCGGCTGGTTCTTCGAGGCTTTGTCCGGCTTCGCCTTTTTCGTCTTCGACACCTCTCCAGCGTAGGCGCCCGGGACCGGTGCCCGGCCGCTCACCTGCCGCAGTAGCGTGCTCGGTATGAGACTCGGAGTCCTCGACGTGGGGTCCAACACGGTTCATCTGCTGGTCGTGGACGCGCACCCCGGCGCCCGCCCGCTGCCCGCGCACTCCCACAAGGCGGAGCTGAGGCTCGCCGAACTGCTGGACGAGGACGGCGCTATCGGTGCCGAGGGCGTCGACCGGCTCGTCGCGACCGTCGCGGAGGCCCTGCAGGCGGCCGAGGACAAGGGCGTCGAGGACGTGCTGCCGTTCGCGACGTCCGCCGTCCGTGAGGCGTCCAACGCCGACCGGGTGCTGGCGGAGGTCGCCGAACAGACCGGAGTCGAGCTGACCGTGCTGACGGGCGAGGAGGAGGCGCGGCTGACGTTCCTGGCCGCCCGCCGCTGGTTCGGCTGGTCCTCGGGGCGGCTGCTGGTGCTGGACATCGGCGGCGGCTCGCTGGAGATCGCGTACGGCCTCGACGAGGAGCCGGACCGGGCGGTGTCGCTGCCGCTCGGTGCGGGGCGGCTCACCGGCGGATGGCTGCCCGGCGACCCGCCGGACCCGGCGGACGTGCGGGCGCTGCGGCGGCACGTCCGGGCGGAGATCGCCCGGATCGTCGGCGAGTTCAAGCGGCTCGGGACGCCGGATCACGTCGTGGCGACGTCCAAGACGTTCAAGCAGCTCGCCCGGCTGACGGGTGCGGCCCGCTCCGCCGAGGGCCCGTACGTCCAGCGAGGGCTCAGCCGCACGGCCCTGGAGGAGTGGGTGCCGAAGCTCGCCGGGATGACCGCGGAGGAGCGCGCCGGGCTGCCGGGGGTGTCCGTGGCCCGGGCGCCGCAACTGCTCGCGGGGGCGCTGGTCGCGGAGGCGGCGATGGACCTGTTCGGGGTGGACGACCTGGAGATATGCCCGTGGGCGCTGCGCGAGGGCGTGATCCTGCGGAGGCTGGACCACCTTCCGGTGTGAGGCCGGGAACGTGTCCGGTGCGCCGCCCGGGAGGTGTTCCGGTGCGGTGCCCGGGAGGTGTTCCGGTGCGGTGCGCCGAACCCGGGCCGGTGTGACATCGGGGATGCGTCGCGGTGTGTGACATCGGGGACGCCTCCCGGTGTGTGAGGGCGGAAACGTGTCCCCGTGTGACGGCCCGAACCCGTGCCGGTGTGAGGCCCGGATTGCATCCCGGTGCGGTGCCCCGGGCCCGGGCCGGTGTGACGCCCGGCCGGCCCCGGCGCGCGGTCGTCCGGCTCCCGTGTAGTGCCCGGCGGTCTCCGATCTGCCGCCCGGCCGGAAACAGGCCGCTGCCGGCCGGCCGGGCGCCCGGCGGTGTGCGGGTGCGGCTCCGCCGGCTCCCGGCGCGCGGGCCCGGCCGCGTCCGGTGTGACGCATTCCGCACCGGCGGGCGGCGACGCCGTACCGCGGTGCTACCGCCGAGTACGTTCCCGGGTGCCGTCAACAGGGACGAAGCCGTGCCGGACCGCCCGCGAGCGGTGTGAGCTGCGCCCTCGTGCCGGCCGCGGCCGCGGGGGCACGCGCCCCCGTGCCCTCACGGGCCCGGCGGGACACGCCGTACGCTGTCTCCCGTGGCTCAACCAGTGGTGCGCACCCCGGAAGCGAAGGTCGCCCTGTCCACCGCCTCCGTGTATCCGGAGTCGACGGCGACGGCCTTCGAGATCGCCGCGCGCCTGGGATACGACGGTGTCGAGGTCATGGTCTGGACCGACCCGGTCAGCCAGGACATCGAGGCGCTGCGCCGGCTCTCCGACTACCACCGGGTCCCGGTGCTGGCCGTGCACGCGCCGTGCCTGCTGATCACCCAGCGGGTCTGGTCCACCGACCCCTGGACGAAGCTCCAGCGCGCCCGGGCGGCCGCCGAGAAGCTGGGCGCCTCGGCCGTGGTCGTGCACCCGCCGTTCCGGTGGCAGCGCAACTACGCGCGGGACTTCGTGGCGGGCATCTGGCGGATGGCGGACGAGACCGACGTCCGGTTCGCCGTCGAGAACATGTACCCGTGGCGGTACCGCGACCGCGAGATGCTCGCGTACGCCCCCGACTGGGACGTCACCAAGCACGACTACCGGCACTTCACGGTCGACCTCTCGCACACGGCCACCGCGCGCAGCGACGCGCTGGACATGGTCGACCGGATGGGTGACCGGCTCGCGCACGTGCACCTCGCGGACGGCAACGGCTCCGGCAAGGACGAGCACCTCGTCCCGGGCCGTGGCTCGCAGCCCTGCGCGGAGCTGCTGGAGGGACTGGCGGCCCGCAACTTCGACGGCCATGTGGTGGTCGAGGTCAACACCCGCCGAGCCATGTCCGGCGCCGAGCGCGAGGCCGACCTCGCGGAGGCACTCGCCTTCACCCGGCTGCACCTGGCGGCGGCGTCGCGGGTACCCGGCAGGTGAGCGGCACCGCCGGGGCGGACGCGGACTCCGGCCGGGGCACGCCGCCGCCGTCCGGTTCCGGTACGGACACGGGTACGGGCGCCGGTGCGGGCGCCGGTACGGGTGCGGGTGCGGATACGGGTGCCGGTGCGGGCAGGGGCGCGAACGGTGCGGGCCCGGGAGCCGGTGCCCGCGGTGAGCCCGCTCCGGCCCCGAAGCGCCGTCGCGGCCGTCCGGCTCGCCGTACCGCCGGGGAAGGCCCCGGCGCGCGCGAGCGGATCCTCGAGGCCGCCCGCACCGTGTTCGCCGAGCGCGGCTACGACAAGGCGTCGATCCGCGCCATCGCCGGCAGGGCGGGCGTGGACCCGGCCCTGGTGCACCACTACTTCGGCACCAAGGAACAGATCTTCGCCGCCGCGATCGAGCTGTCCTTCGAGCCCGCGCTCGCCCTGCCCTACCTCATGGCCCAGGGGCCGGAGGGCGTCGGCGAGCGGATGGCCCGGTTCTTCCTGTCCGTCTGGGAGAACCCGGCGACACGCGCCCCGCTGCTGGCGGTGGTGCGGTCCGCCGTGACGCACGAGACGGCCGCGGCGGTGCTGCGGAGCTTCGTGCTGCGCAGGATGCTGGCGCGGGTGGTGGCGGAGCTGGCGGTGCCGGACCCGGAGTTCCGTGCCGAACTGGCCGCGTCGCAGCTGGTCGGCGTCGTGATGCTGCGCTACGTGATCAAGGTGGAACCGCTGGCGGGCGCGGATGTCGAGGACATCGTCCGGATGGTGGCGCCGACGCTCCAGCGCTATCTGACGGAGGCACCGGCAGCGGCGCGGACCCCGGAGGACGGGGGACCCGGCCGACCGGAGGCCGGGGGTGCGGAGGCCGAGGGTACGGAGGCAGGGGGTGCGGAATCCGAGCCCCCGGAGGCCGGGCGTCCGGAAGCCTGAGACGCCCGTCTCGGATTCCGGACGAGCTGTCCGGATCGTGGCGGCGAGGCGTACGCTCGTAGGTTCCAGAACCCGTCCGTCCCGCGCGGGGCGCGACGACAGGAAACCGTACGCCGGGCGCACCGGCGACCGGACCGGCGCACGGCGGCGCCCAGGCGCCCCTGCCGCGCCGTCTCCGGAACCAGCGAACCCCCAAGGGAGTGACCACCGTGCCAGAGCTGAGGTCCCGCACCGTCACCCACGGCCGCAACATGGCGGGCGCCCGAGCCCTTATGCAGGCGTCCGGCGTAGCGCGCGAGGACTTCGGCAAGCCGATCGTCGCGGTGGCGAACAGCTTCACGGAGTTCGTGCCCGGTCACACCCACCTCCAACCGGTCGGCCGGATCGTCAGCGAGGCGGTCAAGGCGGCGGGCGGCATTCCGCGTGAGTTCAACACCATCGCCGTGGACGACGGCATCGCCATGGGCCACGGCGGAATGCTCTACTCCCTGCCCTCGCGCGACCTGATCGCCGACTCCGTGGAGTACATGACCGAGGCGCACTGCGCCGACGCGCTGATCTGCATCTCCAACTGCGACAAGATCACGCCCGGCATGCTGATGGCCGCGCTGCGCCTCAACATCCCCACCGTCTTCGTCTCCGGCGGCCCCATGGAGTCCGGTCGCGCGACCCTGGTCGACGGCACGGTCCGCAAGCTCGACCTGGTCAGCGCGATCTCCGACGCGGTCAACGACTCCGTCTCGGACGAGGACATCGCCCGTATCGAGGACAACGCCTGCCCGACCTGCGGCTCCTGTTCCGGCATGTTCACGGCCAACTCCATGAACTGCCTGACCGAGGCGATCGGCCTGTCCCTCCCCGGCAACGGTTCGGTGCTGGCCACCCACACCGCCCGCAGGGCGCTCTACGAGAACGCCGGCCGCACGGTCGTGGAGATCACCAAGCGCCACTACGAGCAGGACGACGACACCGTCCTCCCGCGCAGCATCGCCTCCCGCGCCGCCTTCGAGAACGCCATGGCCCTGGACGTCGCCATGGGCGGATCGACCAACACGATCCTGCACCTGCTCGCCGCCGCCCAAGAGGCCGAGCTGGCGTTCGACATGAAGGACATCGACGAGCTGTCCCGCCGGCTGCCCTGCCTGTCCAAGGTCGCGCCGAACGTCGCCCCCGGCGGCGTCTACTACATGGAGGACGTGCACCGCGCCGGCGGCATCCCCGCCATCCTCGGCGAGCTGTACCGCGGCGGCCTGCTCAACGAGGACGTGCACACCGTCCACAGCCCCTCCCTCGCCGACTGGCTCAAGAGCTGGGACATCCGCGGCGGATCGCCGTCCCCCGAGGCCGTGGAGCTGTTCCACGCGGCCCCCGGCTGTGTCCGCTCGGCGACCGCCTTCTCGCAGTCCGAGCGCTGGGACACCCTCGACACGGACGCCGCGGGCGGCTGCATCCGCGACGTCGAGCACGCGTACTCCACCGAGGGCGGCCTCGCGATCCTCTACGGCAACCTCGCCGAGGACGGCTGCGTCGTGAAGACCGCCGGTGTCGACGAGTCCATCTGGACGTTCGAGGGCCCGGCCGTCGTCTGCGAGTCGCAGGAGGAGGCCGTCGACAAGATCCTGAAGAAGGAGATCAAGGAGGGCGACGTCGTCGTCATCCGCTACGAGGGCCCGAAGGGCGGCCCGGGCATGCAGGAGATGCTCTACCCGACCTCGTTCCTCAAGGGCCGCGGCCTCGGCAAGGCCTGCGCCCTGGTGACCGACGGCCGGTTCTCCGGCGGCACCTCGGGGCTCTCCATCGGCCACGCCTCCCCGGAGGCCGCGTCCGGCGGCACCATCGCCCTGGTCGAGGACGGCGACCGGATCCGCATCGACATCCCGAACCGCTCCATGGACCTGCTGGTCCCGGACGAGGACCTGGCCGCCCGCCGCGAGGCGCTCGGCGGCCGGTACGCCCCGAAGAACCGCGAGCGCAAGGTCTCCCAGGCGCTGCGCGCGTACGCGGCGATGGCGACCAGCGCCGACAAGGGCGCCGTCCGCGACGTGACGATGCTCGGCGGCTGACACCGAACCGGCCCCGGCCCCGGCACCGGCCCCGGACAGCGAACCGGCGACCGGCGCCGGCCACCGAACCGCCCCTCCCGGCACCGTCCCACCGGCCGTTGAAGGGAGCGGCGGGACCGGCGGATCGGGCGAGCTGCCGCCACCGCGACCGGGCCACCAACCGGCCCCGGCCGCTGAACAGCGACCGGCTGCCGACGGCCCCCGCCGCGAACCGCGGCCGGCCCTCGCCCCGCCGAACCGGCCGCCGAAGGCCCCCGCCGCGAACCGCGGCCGGCCGCCGCTCCGCCGAACCGGCCGCCGAAGGCGCGGACGGACCGCCGAACCGGCCGCCGCCCGGAACCGCCCACCGACCGCCCCGACCGCCCCGGAGCACGCTGCTCCGGGGCACCCGGCGCCCGTACACCGGCCGCCGCCATAATCGACGGCATGAGCGAACCGCAGCAGGACCGGGGCGGCGGCCCCCGCCCGGAGCCCATCCGCTTCTTCGGCACCACCTGGGTCGACCACGACGGCGGCTACGCGCTGCGCCGTGCCGGAGTCGCGCTCGGCGCCCTCGCCGCCGCCGCGGTCGGCGCCCTGCTGCTGCGGCTCGGCTACCAGGGCCTGGCCATCGCCGAGGTCGGCGGTTTCGTCAGCATGCTGGTCGTGGTGATGTTCGCGGTGTGCAGCGCCCTCGGCTTCCGGCACACCTGGAACGGCTTCACCCGCCGTCCCGAGCCGGCCGCCGACCCCGCGGGCGAGCGCTCCCTGCAGAGCCTCACGACCATCGGCTTCATCGGCACCCTGCTCGCCTGGTTCTGCCGCGCGCTGATCGAGGCACCGGGCGAGAAGCTGCGCCGCGCCGAGTACGAGCGCGACCGCGAGCTGTACGAGAAGCGCCGCGCGGCCCGTACCGGCAACCCGGCCGCGAAGGCCGCCGCCAAGCGCGCCGCGAAACGCGCGGGCAAGAGCACGGGCACGGGCACCGGTAAGGGCACGGGCAAGGGAGCCGGGCGACGCTGACCCGGGGGCTTCCGCGTCATCGCCCCTCGGCACGCCGGCCGGGGGGATGTCACACTTCGGGCCGGCGTACCGTCCTCCGGCCGAGGGCGGTCGCCACTCCGGCGGCCGGCGGACAGGGGAGGATCGCGACATGGCCGAGCTGGCGCAGTTCGAGGAGCACCGAGGGCGGCTCTGGGCGGTCGCCTACCGGATCACCGGTTCGGTCGCGGACGCCGACGACGCCGTACAGGAGGCGTGGCTGCGCTGGCAGGCCCTCCCCGACGGCACGGCCGACGAGCCCCGCGCGTACCTCACGACCGTCGTCAGCCGCATCTGTTACGACCAGCTCGGCTCGGCCCGCGCCCGCCGCGAGACGTACGTCGGCGCCTGGCTGCCCGAACCGGTCGTCGACGGCGGTGACGTGCCGGAGGACCGGGTCACCCTGGACGAGTCCGTCGGCCTGGCCATGCTCGCCGTACTGGAACGCCTGACTCCGGCGGAGCGCACCTCGTTCGTGCTGCACGACGTGTTCGCGGTCCCCTTCTCGGAGATCGCCGAGGTCGTGGGCCGCACCCCGGACGCCGTGCGGCAACTGGCCTCCCGCGCCCGCAAGCGGGTGCGGGCCGAGGCACCGCGCCGCTCGATCGACCCCGGCGAGCACCGGCGGGCGGTGGACGCCTTCCTCGCGGCCGCCATGGGCCGGGACCTGAACGCGCTGATGAACGTGCTCGACCCGGAGGTCGTCTGGCGTGCCGACGGCGGCGGCAAGGTCTCGGCCGCCCGCCGCCCGGTGTACGGCGGCGAGAAGGTGGCCCGCCTCGCCCACGGCCTGATGGGCGGCTACGACCCGGACGTGATGAGCGTGCACGAGAAGACGGTCAACGGTGCGCCCGGCCTGGTCTTCGTCGACCCGGTGGGCGAATGGGCGGCGGTGTTCTCCTTCACCGTGCACGGCGGGCGGATCACCGAGATCGACGTCGTCCTCAACCCCGACAAGCTGCGCCACCTGGACTTCGACTCGTTCTGAGACGGGCGGGGGAGGAGCGGGATCCGGGGCTCGGGCAGCAGGAATCGGGGATCAGGGTTCGGGGATCGGGGCTCGGCGCGGTGCTCGCGGCGCAGGGTTCGGGGCTCGGGGCTCGGCGCGGGACGCGGGGCCCGGGGCGCAGGGATTGGAAATCAGGGTTCGAGCGCGGGGCTCGCGGCGCAGGGTTCGGGGATCAGGGCCCGGCGCGGTGCTCGCGGCGCAGGAATCCGGGCTCGGGCTCGGCGCGGGACCCGGAGCCCGGGGCGCAGGAATCCGGGATCAGGGCCCGGCGCGGGGCGCGCGGCTCGGGCCGGGGCCCGGCACCGCGCGCACCGCCGCGCGGTTACGGCAGCGCACGGCCGGCCGCCGGGCCGTCCCCTCCGCAAGCCCGGAGCAGCCTCCCGGGGTGCCGCCCGGCAGTCCGAGCCCGCCCCGGCGCCCCGGCATACCGGGCCCGCTCCGGCGCCCCGGCCCGCTCCGGCGCCCCAGTCCCAGTCCCGGTCCCGGTCCTCCAGCATCTCGCCTCCGACCCTGCCCCACCCGGCGCTTCCGCCCCCGTCTCGCCGACGCCTCCGCTTCCCTTCCCCACCCCACCCCGTCCCGTCTCCCGTCACCCCACCCACCCGCTGCGCCCCAAATACCGGGCGGCCCCACCCGACTCGTACGCGCCCCCCGGCCGGCTCCCGGCCGAGGGGCGCGCCCGTTCGTCGTCCTTGACGGGTCCTCCGGCCGCCGCTCATAATTCATCACATGATGAATAACCCCGACGAGCCACTCCCGGACTCACCACCGGGCACAGGACCCGGCTCCCCACCGGACCCACCGGCGAAGGTGCCCGCGAACGCCTCACCGGCCTCGCCGACGGCCACCTCACCGGCCGCCCCGGCGCACGAACGGCCGACCGGTCCGGCCTCCGGGGCGGGCCCGGAAACGGACCCGGCCGTACGCGCCCGCGGCCTGACCGTCGTCCGCGGCCGCCGCACCGTCCTGGACGACATCGACTTCGACATCCCGCGCGGCCAGGTCACCGGTCTCCTCGGCCCCAGCGGCTGCGGCAAGTCGACCCTGATGCGGGCCATCGCGGGCACCCAGGCGAAGGTCACCGGCACCCTCGAGGTGCTCGGCCGCCCGGCGGGGACGGCCCCGCTCCGGTCCCGCGTCGGCTACGTCACCCAGTCGCCCTCCGTCTACGGCGACCTCACCGCCCGGCAGAACCTCGACTACTACGCCGCCGTGCTCGACCCCCGCCTCTCCCGCGCCGACCGCCACGACCAGGTCGCGAGGGCACTCGCCGACGTCGACCTCACCGACCACGCCGACGCCCTCGCCGGGAACCTCTCCGGCGGCCAGCTCTCCCGCGTCTCCCTCGCCGTCGCCCTCCTCGGCACCCCGGAACTGCTCGTGCTCGACGAGCCCACGGTCGGACTGGACCCCGTACTCCGCCGCGACCTGTGGAACCTCTTCCACCGGCTGGCCGCCGACCGCGGCACCACCCTCCTGGTCTCCTCACACGTCATGGACGAGGCCGAGCGCTGTCAGCGGCTGCTCCTGATGCGAGCCGGACGGATCCTCGCCGACGACGTACCGGCCGCGCTCCGCGACCGTACGCACTCGGAAACGGTCGAAGAGGCCTTCCTGCGACTGGTCGACGCCGAAAGGGACGCCGAGGCCGCCCGGGCGCCCGGCACGCCGGGGACCGGCCACCCGCCGACGGCAACGGACCCGCCGACCCGAGCCGACCCGCCGACCCAAGCCGACCAGGTGACCGAATCCGACCAGGCGACCGAAGCCGTGCCGCGGACCCCAGCGGACCCGTCGGCCCGGGCAACCCCGCCGGCCGGGACGGCCCCGGCGCACCGGCACGACCCTCCCGGCCGGAACAGGCCCGGGCGGCCCCCGCGGAAAGGCAAGCCGTGAACATCTCCCGCACCCTCGCCACCGCCCGACGCGTGCTGCGGCAACTCGGCCACGACCCGCGCACGATCGCCCTGCTGCTGATCGTCCCGTGCGTCCTGCTCACACTGCTCTACTGGGTGTTCGACGCCAGCCCGCGGACGTTCGACTCCGTGGGTGCCTCGCTGCTCGGCATCTTCCCGCTGATCACGATGTTCCTGGTGACCTCGATCGCCACCCTCCGCGAACGCACCTCCGGCACCCTGGAGCGCCTGCTGTCCATGCCGCTGGGCAAGGCCGACCTGATCCTCGGTTACGCCCTGGCCTTCGGCGCGCTCGCCGTCGTCCAGGCCGCACTGGCCACCGGTCTCGCGATCTGGGGACTGGGACT
Source organism: Streptomyces lycii (assembly GCF_009735685.1). Lineage (GTDB taxonomy): Bacteria > Actinomycetota > Actinomycetes > Streptomycetales > Streptomycetaceae > Streptomyces > Streptomyces lycii. Next base: position 31,276 of record NZ_WHPN01000315.1, read on the forward strand.
GGACGTCGCCGGATCGCCGTGGCTGCTGCTCGTCGTCGCCCTTCTGGACGCCCTGCTCGGCACGGCCCTGGGGCTGTTCGTCTCGGCTTTCGCGGCCTCCGAGTTCCAGGCCGTGCAGTTCATGCCGGCGATCATCTTCCCGCAGCTGCTGCTGTGCGGGCTGTTCGCGCCGCGCGACACGATGCAGCCCGTACTGGAGGCCGTCTCGAACGTGCTGCCGATGTCGTACGCGGTCGACGGCATGAACGAGGTCCTGCGCAACTCCTCCGTCACCGGCGACTTCTTCCGGGACGCCGGCATCGTCGCGGGCTGCGCGCTGCTGGTCCTGGCGCTGGGCGCGGCCACGCTCCGACGCCGTACGGCATAGACGCCCGCCCGCGCGGGACAGCGCCGGAAAGGCAGGCACCCCGACGAGCCGCGGCCGCCAACACAGCCGTCACCAGAGCCCAGCCGCCGGCCCAACCGTGAGCCCAGCCGTCGGCCCGGTCGTCACAGACGGGCCGCCGAGGAGGCGCCCCACACCCTGCCCGCCAAATGGACAGCACACGCAGCAGGGCATCCCCGGTGCGAGGATGGACGCCGCACACCGGAGCCGCACGTACGGAACCGTCCGCCCGGAGCCGTACGAGCCCACCGGACAGCGCAGACACCAGCAGCAAGCAGCAGGCAGCAGGCAGCAACCGCATCGGACAGGGTGGACCGCACCATGACCCAGAAAGTGGCCGTACTCGGCACCGGCAAGATCGGCGAAGCCCTCCTCAGCGGAATGATCCGCGGCGGCTGGGCGACGAGCGACCTGCTGGTCACCGCCCGGCGCCCGGAACGCGCCGAAGAACTCCGCGGCCGGTACGGGGTCGAGGCCGTCACGAACGCGGAGGCCGCCAAGGCCGCGGACACCCTCATCCTCACGGTCAAGCCGCAGGACATGGGCAAACTGCTGGACGAACTCGCGCCGCACGTACCGGCCGACCGCCTGGTCGTCAGCGGCGCGGCCGGCATCCCGACATCCTTCTTCGAGGAGCGGCTGTCGCCGGGAACCCCGGTCGTGCGGGTCATGACGAACACCCCGGCGCTCGTCGACGAGGCCATGTCGGTCATCTCGGGCGGCAGCCACGCCACCGAGGACCACTTGGCCCACGCCGAGGAGATCTTCAACGGGGTGGGCAAGACCCTCCGCGTCCCGGAGAGCCAGCAGGACGCGGCGACGGCTCTCTCCGGCTCGGGGCCCGCGTACTTCTACTTCCTGGTCGAGGCGATGACCGACGCCGGCATCCTGCTGGGGCTGCCGCGCGACAAGGCACACGACCTGATCGTGCAGGCGGCCATCGGCGCGGCCGTGATGCTGCGGGACAGCGGGGAACACCCGGTCCGGCTCCGAGAGGCGGTCACCTCCCCGGCCGGGACGACGATCAACGCCATCCGCGAACTGGAGGGCCACGGTGTACGGGCCGCCCTCATCGCCGCCCTGGAGGCGGCCCGCGACCGCAGCCGCGAACTGGCCTCGGGCCAGGGCTGACGCACGCCGGGCGGCCGCGCCCCGGGGCCGGTTTGAAGCACCCCGGGGCTTCGTGTAGTGTTCTTCGGGTTGCCACAGGGCCGTAACGGTTCTGCGGTGGCCACCTCGCGCCGCTTCTGCGGCAACCACTTCAGTAGGGCGTCCCTTGATCGGGGAATGATTCCGGCGTGCCCGGAATTGTGTTTCCGGTTGTCCTGGCCGGCTCGATTATGAGTCGCCGGGGAAATCCGCTAACGTGGTGGCCGCGCCGGAAGGCGCAGCACAATCCCTCTCCAACCGGGGGCTGGAATTGCGGATCGGCCGGGAATTCGGGCCGGAA
>NZ_WHPN01000316.1 GCF_009735685.1 Streptomyces lycii
CCTCTCCCCCTGGTGCCTGGGCATGCTGCTGCTGACCCTCGGCCCCATGCTCGCCTCGCTGTATCTCTCCTTCACCGACTACGACCTCTTCAACGCCCCGCGCTGGACCGGCCTGGCGAACTACCGGGACATGTTCGACGACCCCCGCTGGCTGGCCTCGGTGGGCGTCACGCTCAAGTACGTACTGATCGCCACACCCCTGAAGCTCGCCGCCGCGCTCGGCGTGGCCCTGCTGCTCGCCCGTCCGCGGGCCGGGCAGGGCTTCTACCGGTCGGCGTTCTACGCGCCCTCGCTCATCGGGGCGAGCGTCAGCATCGGCATCGTGTGGCGCGCGATCTTCCAGGACGACGCCGTGGTCGACCAGTCGCTGAGTCTCTTCGGCCTGGAGATCGGCGGCTGGGTGGGCGACCCGGACTGGGCCATCTACACCCTGGTGGCCCTGGCCGCCTGGCAGTTCGGCGCCCCCATGGTGATCTTCCTGGCGGGGCTCAAGCAGGTGCCGCGCGAGCTGTACGAGGCGGCGGAGGTGGACGGCGCCGGACCGTGGCGGCGCTTCCGTTCGGTCACCCTGCCGATGATCTCCCCGGTGGTCTTCTTCAACCTGCTGCTGGAGACCATCCACTCCTTCCAGGTCTTCACCTCCGCCTACGTGGTCAGCAACGGCAGCGGCGGCCCGGCGGACTCGACCCTCTTCTACACGCTCTACCTCTACGAGAAGGGCTTCCGGGAGTTCCGGATGGGCTACGCCTCCGCGATGGCCTGGATGCTGCTGCTCGGCGTCGGCCTGGTGACCCTCGTCCTGTTCCGCACCCAGCGCGGCTGGGTGCACTACGAAGGAGAGGGGGCGGGACCCCGATGACCCTGCTCGCGACCCGCCGCGCACGGTCGCGGACCGGCAACCCGCGCGCCACCGCCCGGTCGCTCGGCTGGCACCTCGGTGCGCTGGCCCTGCTGGCCGTCGTCCTCTACCCCGTCGTCTGGGTGCTCGGGGCCTCGCTGAAGCCCGGCAAGGACATCGTCGGCAGCCTGGAGCTGCTGCCGACGAAGCCGATCACCGACAACTACCGGAGCCTCGCCGAGGGCATCGCCGACATCCCGCTGTGGACGTTCTTCCAGAACTCCCTGGTGCTCGCGCTCGGCTCGGTCGGCGGCGTGCTCGTCTCCTGCTCGCTCGCCGCGTACGCGTTCGCGCGGATCCGGTTCGCCGGGCGCAACGTGATGTTCGCGCTGATGATCTCGACGCTGCTGCTGCCGGTGCACGTCCTGCTCATCCCGCAGTACATCGTCTTCCAGAAGCTGGAACTGGTGAACACCTACGTTCCGCTGCTGCTGGGCAAGTACCTCGCGGTCGACGCCTTCTTCGTCTTCCTGATGGTGCAGTTCATGCGCGGCCTGCCGCGCGAACTGGACGAGGCGGCCAGGATCGACGGCTGCGGCCATCTGCGCATCTTCTGGAGCATCGTGCTCCCGCTGTGCCGGCCGGCGCTGATCACCAGTGCCATCTTCACGTTCATCTGGACCTGGAACGACTTCATGGGGCCGCTGATCTACCTCAACGACCCGCAGAAGTACCCCGTCGCCCTCGGCATGAAGCTGTTCATCGACCAGGACACGCTGGCGGACTACGGCGGCATGATCGCCATGTCGGTGCTCGCCCTGCTGCCCGTGCTGCTGTTCTTCCTGGCCTTCCAGCGCTTCCTGGTGGACGGGGCGACGACCTCCGGACTCAAGGGGTGACCGGGATGGCCGTACGCGCCGTACGGACCGGGCGCGGGGCAGGAGGGCCCCGGCAGCCCCGGGCGGGCGGCGGCGGAGGGGCGCCGTACCCGCGGTTCGCGCTCTTCGCCGAGTGCCTGCTGACCGGCGTCTGGCTGCTGCTCGCCGCGCTGCCGCTGGTCACGCTGCTGCCCGCCTTCGCCGCCGCCTGCGCTCATCTGCGGCGCCACCTGGCCGGGGGGCGGGGCGGGCTGCGGGAGTTCACGGCAGACCTGCGCCGCGCCGTCCGGACCGGCCTGCGGCTGTCGCTCGGCTGGTGGGCCGGGCTGGCGCTGCTGGCCTTCGACCTGCGGGTGGCGGCCTCCGGGGTGCTGCCCGGCGGCCCGGTCATGCTGGTCGCGGGCGCCGCTGCCACGGTGCTGTGGGTGGTGACGGGACTCAGGGCGGCGGCCACGATTCCGGCCGCTCCGGAGCCGGGCGGGCACCCGGCGGCCCGTACCCCGCCCGGGCGGTCCGGCCCGTCCGACCGGTCCGTCCCGTCCGGTGGTGCTCCGGTGCCGGGCGCCGGGCGCTCTCCGCTCCGGGAGGCACTGCGCCGTACGGCTGTGGCGGACCCGGGCGGTTCCGCGCTCCTCGCCGGAGGGCTGGCCGTGGTGGCCGTCGCGGCCTGGCAGTTGCTGCCGCTGGCGGCCCCGGCCCTCGGCTGCCTCGCCGCCTGCGCGGTCGCGGTCGAACACCGTTACGAGGAGCGGCGGCGGGCAGCTGCCGCGCCACTGCCCTCCGGAGCCGGCGTGCCCTGACTGGGCGCGGCCATGGTCCCGGGCCCGGCCGGTCCCGCCCCGGTCCCGGCCGGTCCGGTACCCGGTCGCGGCCCGGTCCCGGGCGCGGCAGGCCGGGGCAGGGCCCGGCCCTACGGGGCCCCGCCGCCCGGGGACCCTCCGGCCGGCCCGGGGGCAAGGCGCCGCGAAGCCTTCCGCATCGGGCCGTCCGTACCCACCCGGCCTCCGCTCCACCCGCCCCGGCCGGTCCTCCTCCGCCAATCCCGCCGCACCCGGAGCGGGCCCGACCACCAGCCGGACCCGTGCCGGACCGCCCGGACCGCCACCCCCGGCAGGGCCCGTGGCCGGCCGGGGACCGCGGCCTGTTGCGCCGCCGCACCTCCGTATCCACTCGACGAGTAACGAGAAAAGGGAGCGTCAGCATGTCCGAGATTCCCCGCCGCACCGTGCTCCGCGGTGCCGCCGTCGCCTCCGCCGCCGGTGCCGTCAGCCAGGCGCCGTGGCTGCTCGGCGGCCGTACGGCACAGGCCGCCGCGGCCGAGCGCGACGCCGGCGAGCCGGTGACGATCCGCTGGCTGGAGGAGGGCGGCGCCGGCGCGGCCCCCGGTTCGACCTTCGGCGTCCCCTGGCCGCGCGGACAGCACAAGGAGGGCCGGCGGTTCGCGCTGACCACCGAGGACGGCAAGGACGTGCCGGTGCAGACCTGGGCCACCGCCTACTGGCCCGACGGGACGCTGAAATGGACCGCGCACGCCGCCGGTGCCGGTCTCGCCGGTGCCGGGAGCTACCGGCTCTCCCCGGGCGAGCCAGCCGCCCCCGCCGAGAAGCTCACCGTCTCCGAGAGCGGCGGACGCATCACCGTGGACACCGGCGTGATCAAGACCGTCATCGGCGGTGACGGCGAGCACCTCGTACGGTCCGTGACCCGGGGCTCCACCGAGATCGCCCGCGCCGGCCGGCTCGTCCTGCTGCGCCAGGGGAAGATCGACGACGACGACCGGGGCAGCGCCTCGTGGGAGCGTTTCGACGGCGAGATCAGCGGCGCGAAGGTCGAGCAGAAGGGGCCGGTCCGGGCGGTCGTGCGGATCGACGGCAAGCACCGCCGGGGCCGCCGCTCCCTGCTGCCGTTCAGCGTCCGGCTCTACTTCTATGCCGGCGCCGACTCCTTCCGCATGGTGCACACCATCACCTACGACGGTGACGCCTCGAAGGACTTCGTCCGCGGCCTCGGCGTCCGGTTCACCGTGCCGATGCGCGACGAGACCTACGACCGGCACATCCGGATCGCGGGCGAGGGCGAGGGCTTCCTCACCGAGGCGGTCAAGGGGATCACCGGGCTGCGCCGCGACCCGGGCGCCGCCGTCCGCACCGCCCAGGTCAAGGGCGAGAAGCTGCCCGACCCGGCGACCTGGGACCAGCGCGTCACCACCCGTCTCCATCTCATCCCCACCTGGGGCGACCACACGCTCAGCCAGCTCTCCGCCGACGGCTTCACGCTCCGCAAGCGCACGAAGGCGGGCCACGGCTGGATCACCTCGGGCGGCGGCGGCCGGGCGAACGGCTTCGGCTACGTCGGCGGGGTCAGCGGCGGACTCTCCTTCGGGCTGCGGGACTTCTGGGAGCGGCACCCGAGCCAGCTCGACATCCGCGGCGCCGCGGGTGACGCCGCGGACGTCACCCTCTGGCTCTGGTCCCCCGAGGCCCAGCCGATGGACCTGCGCTTCTACCACGACGGCATGGGCCAGGACACGTACGAGGAGCAGTTGGAGGGGCTCCAGATCACGTACGAGGACTACGAGCCCGGATTCGGCACCCCGTACGGCATCGCGCGCACCAGCGAGCTGATGTTCTGGGCCAACGCCGCCACCCCGGACGCCGGCACCCTCGTCCGGCAGTCCGCCGCCGTCCGCACCCCGCCGCAGCTGGTCGCCCCGCCCGCGCAGCTGCACGCCGCGAAGGTCTTCGGCGACTGGGCGCCGGAGGACCGCTCGACCGAGGGGAAGAAGACCGTCGAGGAGCACCTCGACTTCCTGTTCTCCTACTACAAGGGGCAGGTCGAGTCCCGCCGCTGGTACGGCTTCTGGGACCACGGCGACATCATGCACACCTACGACCCGGACCGGCACCAGTGGCGGTACGACGTCGGCGGCTACGCCTGGGACAACTCCGAGCTCTCGCCCGACCTGTGGCTGTGGCTCGGTTATCTGCGCTCCGGCCGCGCCGACATCTTCCGCTTCGCCGAGCACATGACCCGGCACACCGGCGAGGTCGACGTCTACCACCTGGGGGAGTGGGCGGGGCTCGGCACCCGGCACGGCGTGCAGCACTACGGCTGTAGTGCGAAGCAGCAGCGCATCTCCACCGCCGCGTACCGCCGCTACTACTACTTCCTCACCGCCGACGAGCGCGTCGGGGACCTGATGCGCTCCCTCGTCGACTCCGACGAGACCTTCCTCGCCCTCGATCCGCTGCGCAAGATCCGCACCGAGCCGTACGAACCGGACCGCAACGCGCTCGCCATCGGCCTCGGCACGGACTGGAGCGGGCTGGCCGCCGCCTGGCTGACCGAGTGGGAGCGCCGCGGCCCGCAGGCGGAGAAGGCCCGGAAGCGGCTGCTGTCCACCATGCGCACCATCGCCCGGATGCCCAACGGCTTCGTCACCGGCGAGGGGCTCTACGACCTGGACACCGGCGAGTTCGCGGAGGCGGAGAAGAAGGTCGGCGTCAGCCATCTCAGCGCGATGTTCGGCCAGGTGGAGATCTGCAGCGAGCTGATCGACCTGATCGACATGCCGGAGTTCGAGAAGGCCTGGCTGCAGTACTGCCGGCTCTACGGCGCCACCCCGGCCGAACAACAGCAGGAGTGCGGTGCCGAGTTCGGCAACCTGATCCTCAAGCAGGGCCACTCGCGGCTGACGGCGTACGCTGCGACGCGCCTGGGCGACGACCAGCTCGCGACCCGGGCCTGGCGCGAGTTCCACACCGGGGACGGATACGGGCCGTCGCTGCCCTGGAAGGCGGAGAAACTGACCGGCCCCGACGTGCTCAACCCCGCCGAGGAAGCCACCTGGGTCGACACCAACACCACCGCCCTCTACGGCCTCGCCGCGATCCAGAACCTCGCCCTGATCGGTGACAAGCTGCCGGGCTGACCGGGGCGGAAACCGCGCTCCGGGCGTGTCCCCGCCCGGAGCGCGGCCACACTGTTCCCATGGACCACAGCCCGGGACGCAGCCGATGGCGCCACTACCGTTTCCGCTCCGTCTGGGACCTGGACGCCCCGCCCGGGGCCGTGTTCGCCGTCCTGGAACGCGCCGAGGAGTATCCGCGGTGGTGGCGCCAGGTCCGGCAGGCGGCCCCGGAGACGGACGACCCGGCCGCGGGCACGGCCCGCTTCCGCTCCGTCCTGCCGTACGACCTGGTGGTGACGGCGCGGGAGGCGGAGCGGGACGCGGCAGCCGGGGTGCTGAGGATCCGGCTCTCCGGCGATCTCGACGGCTGGGTGCGGTGGACCGTGACGGCGCGCGGCGCGGGCACCCGGGCCGTCTTCGACCAGGAGGTCGAACTGACCTGGCGGCTGCCGCTCCCGGTGGCGGTGGTCTGCCGGCCGCTGTTCCGCGCCAACCACCGGCTGATGATGCGCGGCGGTCTGCGCGGCCTGCGTGCCCGGCTCGCGGCCGGCGGCTGAGGCGGATGCCGTTTGATGGAAGTCTCCCGGGCACTGTATTGTTCTCGCCGTGCCACGGGGCGTAGCCGCCGGGGCGCAGGGGGCGATTAGCTCAGTGGGAGAGCGCTTCGTTCACACCGAAGAGGTCACTGGTTCGAACCCAGTATCGCCCACCCCGGTCAAGGGCCGGGCCGCCGGAACGGGCGGCCCGGCCCTTCGTCGTACCGCCCCGGCGCGTTTCCTCAGGCATTCGGCGTCAGGCGTCAGGTATTCGGCGTCCGGCGCCCGGCATCCCGCGGGGCCCGCCGTCGCGGCGGGCTCCGCAGGCGGCCGCACGGGCGGCCGGCGGGGCGTACCCCGGCGCGCGGCGGGCGGAGCGCCCCATCGACCGGAGCCCGCGCTGTCCCTAGGTTGGGTCCTTACCGAATGATGAGGGGGGACCCCGAGATGAAACCTGCCGCCAAACCACTGCTCTGGGCCGTGTTGACGTTCTGCGTGGCGCTCAACGTGGTGCTGGGCCTCACGGTGGACGAGGGGGCGCTGAAGATCGTGCTCAGCGCGGTCAGCGGCGCCTGCGCACTGGGCGCGGTCGTCGCCCTGGTCGTGCTCCGGCGCACTTCCTGAGCGTCCGCGGCTGCCGGTCCCGCGCTGTCAGGCGGCGGCCGGCAGCCGCGGGCGGAGCGGCCAGGCCGGGTCGACGGGCTCGGCGGAGCCGCTGCCCGCGAACCACGACCCGAGTCCGCGGGCCCGCGCGGCGTGCCAGACGGCCTGGCGCGCGTGCAGTTCGGCCGCCGAGAGCGGCCCCGTCCGGGCGGCGAAGCGCGGCCCCAGCGCCCGTAGCACCGCCAGCGCGGCCTCGGCCTCCGCCACCGCCCGCGCGCACGGGTCCGCCTGTGCGCACGGGTCCGCCCGTGCGGACGGATGCGCGTGCGGGTCTCCGTGCGTGCACAGGCCCGCCCCCCAGCTCGCGTCCGCCCGCGTGCACCGGTCGTCCGCCGGCCGGCCCGCGCCCGCCGCCCACGGTCCCCCGTCCCCGTCCCCGTCCGCGTACGCCTCCGCCTGCTGCCCCGGCTCCGCCTGCTCCTCCGCGCCGTGCGGCCCGGTGCGGAGGACCCCGTACCGCGCGCACAGCTCGGCCAGTGTGCTGCGGCCGGCCGGGGAGCCGTCCAGATGCGCGTCGAGCACCCTCGGGTCCAGCACGCACAGCGAGCGGCCGCCGAGATAGTCGGCCAGTGACGCGGAGCGGTGCCGTCGCAGCTCCCGGTCCAGCAGCGTCAGGCCGAAGGGGGCGTTCATCACGACGAGCGGCCGCCCGGCCGCCGCCTGTGCCGCCAGCGCCCTCGCCGTCTCCTCCACCACGAGCCCCGGCCGCCGGCCGTGTCCCGGCGGCCCGTCCGGCCCGCGCCCGTCGGCCGCGGATGCGGAAGACGCCGCCCCGGAGGGTGGGGCGTCGGCGGACACTGTCCCGGAGGGTGGGGCGTCGGCGGACACTGTCCCGGAGGGTGGGGCGTCGGCGGACACTGTCCCGGAGGTCGGGGCGCCGGCGGACACCGCCCCGGGAGACGGGGCGGTCGAGGGCGGGGCGCCCGGGCCGGACAGCCAGTGGCGGCTCGCCGGGACGGCGCCGGGGGCGTGCTGGACCACGACAGCGGCCGACACGATCCGGTCGCGCTCGGGATCCGGGCCGGTGGCCACCGTGCCGAACGCGGCGAGCGGGCCTCGGGACCAGCAGGGCATGACGTAACTCCTCGCGCTCGCCGAGCAGTTGCCGAGCCTCCCCACCCGAAGCGGTGATACCCGGTGCGTATGTCCGGTACGCCCCGGTGCACGTGCCGTCCCGGACGGCACCCGGCGGGGGAGCGGAGCGGGCGGCGCCGGGCCGCGCCGGGGGCCGGCCGGGCGCGCGGCAAACCGTTTCGCGGGACGACCGCCGGGCTCGGTACGATTCGCAGCAGCGCAGTGTTCCGCTGTCGCGCGACCCCATCAGTCAGGAGAGACCGGTGTCAGACGTCCGTGTGATCATCCAACGCGATTCCGAGCGGGAAGAGCGCGTGGTGACCACGGGCACCACGGCGGCGGACCTCCTCGGCGGCGACCGTCTCACCGTCGCCGCCCGCGTCGGCGGTGAGCTGCGGGACCTGGCCCATGTCGTCTCCGACGGCGATGTCGTCGAGCCCGTGGAGATCGGTTCCCAGGACGGGCTGGACATCCTGCGGCACTCCACCGCGCATGTCATGGCGCAGGCCGTGCAGGAGCTGTTCCCCGAGGCCAAGCTCGGCATCGGCCCGCCGATCAAGGACGGTTTCTACTACGACTTCGACGTCGCGGAGCCGTTCACCCCGGAGGATCTCAAGCGCGTCGAGAAGAAGATGCAGGAGATCCAGAAGCGCGGCCAGCGCTTCGCCCGCCGCCCCGTCACCGACGACGCGGCCCGCGAGGAGCTCGCCGACGAGCCGTACAAGCTGGAGCTGATCGGGCTCAAGGGCGCCGCGGCCGACGCCGCCGAGGGTGCCTCCGCCGAGGTCGGCGAGGGCGGCCTCACCATCTACGACAACCTCGACGCCAAGAGCGGCGACCTGTGCTGGAAGGACCTCTGCCGGGGCCCGCACCTGCCCAGCACCCGCGCCATCCCGGCGTTCAAGCTGATGCGCTCGGCCGCCGCGTACTGGCGGGGCAGCGAGAAGAACAAGCAGCTCCAGCGGATCTACGGCACCGCCTGGCCGACCAAGGACGAGCTGAAGGCGTACCTGGAGTTTCTCGCCGAGGCCGAGAAGCGGGACCACCGGAAGCTGGGCGCGGAGCTGGACCTCTTCTCCTTCCCGGACGAGCTGGGTCCCGGGCTCGCGGTCTTCCACCCCCGGGGCGGAGTGATCCGCAAGGAGATGGAGGAGTACTCCCGCAAGCGGCACGAGGACTCCGGCTACGAGTTCGTCAACACCCCGCACATCTCCAAGGAACACCTCTTCGAGACCTCGGGGCACCTGCCGAACTACGCGGAGGGGATGTTCCCGCCGATCGAGTTCGACGGGCAGAACTACCGCCTCAAGGCGATGAACTGCCCGATGCACAACCTGATCTTCAAGTCGCGCGGACGCTCCTACCGCGAGCTGCCGCTGCGCCTGTTCGAGTTCGGCACCGTCTACCGCTACGAGAAGTCCGGTGTGGTGCACGGTCTCACCCGCTCCCGCGGGTTCACCCAGGACGACTCGCACATCTACTGCACCAAGGAGCAGATGGCGGACGAGCTGGACTCGCTGCTGACCTTCGTGCTCGACCTGCTGCGCGACTACGGACTGACCGAGTTCGAGCTGGAGCTGTCCACCCGCGACCCCGAGTCCGACAAGTTCATCGGCGAGGACGCGGAGTGGGAGGAGGCCACCGAGGCGCTGCGGCAGGCCGCCGAGAAGCAGGGGCTGCCGCTCGTTCCCGACCCCGGTGGCGCCGCCTACTACGGGCCGAAGATCTCGGTGCAGACGAAGGACGCGATCGGCCGGTCGTGGCAGATGTCGACCGTCCAGGTCGACTTCCAGCAGCCCAAGCGGTTCGGGCTGGAGTACACCGCCGCCGACGGTTCCCGGCAGCAGCCCGTGATGATCCACCGGGCCCTGTTCGGCAGCATCGAGCGCTTCTTCGGGGTGCTGCTGGAGCACTACGCCGGGGCGTTCCCGGCCTGGCTGGCGCCGGTGCAGGCGGTCGGGATCCCGGTCGGTGACGCGCACGTGCCATATCTGCGGGAGTTCGCGGAGGAGGCCCGCAGGCAGGGGCTGCGGGTGGAGGTCGACGCCTCGTCCGACCGGATGCAGAAGAAGATCAGGACCCACCAGAAGATGAAGGTCCCGTTCATGATCATCGTCGGTGACGACGACATGAGCGGTGGCACCGTCTCCTTCCGCTACCGCGACGGATCGCAGGAGAACGGCATTCCGCGCGACCGGGCGCTGGCGAAGCTCGTCGACGTGGTGGAGCGCCGCGTCCAGGTGTGACGTACGGCGAGGGGGCGGCCCGCACCCGGGGGCCGCCCCCTCGCCGTTTCCCGCCCGCCGGGGGCGAATATGCTGGTCCGCATGGACACTGAGCCGGAGCAGCAGATCGGAGTCGGCACCCAGGACGCCTTCCAGCGCCTGTGGACGCCTCACCGGATGGCATACATCCAGGGTGAGAACAAGCCGACCGGACCGGAGTCCGGGGACGGCTGCCCCTTCTGCGAGATCCCGGCCAAGTCCGACGAGGACGGACTCGTCATCACCCGCGGTGAGCACGTGTACGCGGTGCTCAACCTCTACCCGTACAACGGCGGTCACCTCATGGTGGTGCCCTTCCGGCACGTCGCCGACTACACGGAGCTGGACGCGGCCGAGACGGCGGAGCTGGCGGCGCTCACCAAGCAGGCGATGACCGCCCTGCGCAGCGCGTCCGGGGCACACGGGTTCAACATCGGCATGAACCAGGGCGGTGTCGCCGGCGCGGGCATCGCCGCGCATCTGCACCAGCACGTCGTACCCCGTTGGGGCGGCGACACCAACTTCATGCCCGTCGTGGGGCACACCAAGGTGCTGCCGCAGCTGCTGGCGGACACCCGCCGCATGCTCGCCGACGCCTGGCCCGCGGCTTAGGGCTGCCGTTCTGGAACCCCGCGGTGCCGCGGAGACCGCACGCGCCCCGGGGCTCCCCGTTGTCGCCGCCATGTCGCCGCCGTGACGCCGCCGTGACGCCGGTCGCGACGCCGGGGTGGCAGGAGCCGCGCGAACCGGCTTGACCCTCACGCCGCGTGAGGCTGAAGAGTGGGGCGCATGAGCGACTACTACAACGCGTTCGACGTCAGCCCCGTGCCCGCCCCCGGCCCGGACGCGGTTCCGCCGGAGCCGTTCCGGGGCATCTACGGGATGCCCGCGTTCGTGACGATCCCCACGGACGACCTGGCGGCGTCGGTGGACTTCTGGGTTCGCGGCCTCGGGTTCTTCGAGCTGTTCGGCATCCCCGGCACGCTCGTCCATCTGCGCCGGTGGGCGTTCCAGGACGTACTCCTCGTGTCGGCGGCGGGCGTTCCCGAGCGGGCGCCGGCGATGAGCGTCAGTTTCTCCTGCGTGCTCAGCCAGGTCGACTCCCTCGTGGACGCCTGCCGGGCGCTGCGCCCGGACTCGGTCGACGGTCCGCGGGACACGCCCTGGAACACCCGCGACGTGACGGTGACCACCCCCGAGAACGCACGGATCGTCTTCACCGCGGCGAAGCCCTTCGACCCGGCCAGTCAGGAGGCGCGGAACCTCGCAGCCATCGGGATCACCGCGCCGGGCGCCGGGCGCGACGACAAGGGGGAGCATGCCTGAAGCCGCTGACGCCGACGGCCTGACCGTCGGCCAGGTCTCGGCGCGGCTGGGCGTGACAGTCCGGGCGCTGCACCACTGGGACGAGATCGGTCTGGCGCGGCCGTCGCTGCGCACGGCCGCCGGATACCGGCTCTACACCGCCGGTGATCTGGAGCGCCTGCACCGCATCGTCGTCTACCGCGAGACCGGGCTCGGCCTGGAGGGGATCCGGGCCGTCCTGGACGACTCGGCCGCGGACGTGGCCGGTGCGTTGCGCGCGCAGCGGGCCCGGGTCGCCGAACGGATCGACCGCCTCCGGCAGCTCGGTGCAGGACTGGACCGGATGATCGACGCCCATGAGCGCGGCCTGCTGCTGACCGCCGAGCAGCAGGCCGCGATCTTCGGCCCCCGGTGGGATCCGGGCTCGCCCGCCCGGGCCCGGCAGCGCTATGGAGACACCACGCAATGGCGGCAGTACGCCGAGCGTTCGGCCTCGCGCAGCCCGGAGGAGTGGCAGGCCGTCGCCGACGCCATGGCCGGCCTGGACCGCGCCCTGGGGGACGCGATGGACGCCGGTGTCACACCGGGCAGCCCGGAGGCGGACCAGCTCGCCGAGCGGCACCGCGAGGTGTTCTCCTCGTACTTCCCCCTCACCCGGCAGATGCAGGTCTGCCTCGGCCGGATGTTCGAGGCCGATCCGGGATTCGCCGCCCACTACGACGGCATCCGCCCCGGCCTCGCCGCGTGGTTCCGCCGGATCGTGGATGCCGCCGCGCGCGCTCACGGCATCGACCCCGACACCGCGTCCTGGGAGTAGGCCCGGGGGCCCGGATCGGCCCTGAACATCCGGGGGCGGTCCGGGAGCCGGTGCCCGCGGGATGCCCGAAGCCCGCACACCGCCCGAAGCCCTCGCCCGTGCCCGTAGCCCGCACCGCCCGGCGGTTCCCGTGGCTCGCGCACGCGCCCGCCTTGATAGGCAAGTGGCGACTTGCCTATGGTGGTGGTCATGACGGAGGATGTCTTCAAGGCACTGGCCGACCCCACCCGTCGGCGCATCCTTGACGAACTGGTGGAACGGGACGGCCAGACCCTGTTCGAGATATGCGCGCGGCTGGCGGCGAAACACGGTCTGGGGCTGTCCCGGCAGGCCGTCAGCCAGCACCTGGCCGTACTCGAATCGGCGGATCTCGTCCGTTCGCGGCGAGAGGGCCGCTACAAGTTCCACGATCTGAACACCGAGCCCATCGAGCGCGCCATGACCCGATGGCGCCGGCCCCACACACCGGAGAGCACCCCATGAAGATCCACCTGACCAGCGTTTTCGTCGACGACCAGGCCAAGGCCCTGCGCTTCTACACCGATGTGCTGGGCTTCGTGAAGAAGCACGACATCCCGCTGGGCGAGGACCGGTGGCTGACCGTGGTCTCCCCGGAGGACCCCGACGGCACGCAACTGCTGCTCGAGCCCGCCGGCCACCCGGCGGTGCGGCAGTACCGGACGGCGCTGGCCGAGGACGGCATTCCGCTCGCCTCCTTCGCCGTGGACGACGTGCGGGCGGAGTTCGACCGGCTGCGCGGGCTCGGGGTGCGCTTCACCCAGGAGCCGCTGGACATGGACACGAACACCACCGCGGTCCTGGACGACACCTGCGGCAACCTGATTCAGATCATCCACGTCAAGTAGAGCCGTCAGGCAGGCCGTCAGGCAGGCCGTCAGGCAGTGCCGTCAAACGGGGCTGTCCAGCGGGGCTGTCCAGCGGGGCTGTCCAGCGGGGCTGTCCAGCGGGGCTGTCCAGCGGGCCGGGGCAGGGGCGCCGCCAGGTCCGTCCGGCGCGGCGGCTCCGGCCGGGCCGGGTTCCGCACCTCCCGCCGGGCGGGGGGCCGCACCTCCGGCCGGGCGGTCCGGGATCCCGGACCGCCCGCGCCGCATTCCGCCGCGCCGCATTCCGCCGCGCCGCATTCCGCCGCGCCGCATTCCGCCG
>NZ_WHPN01000317.1 GCF_009735685.1 Streptomyces lycii
CAGCCGCACCCCCGCCGGGCCCGGCACGCTGCGGCTCGCGCGGCTGCGCTCCGGCGAGGTCGAGGCGCAGGCATGGGGCCCGGGCGCCGAGTGGCTGCTCGACGGGCTGCCAGCGCTGCTCGGTGCCGAGGACGAGCCGGAGGCCTTCATTCCGCGGCACCGCCTGGTCCACGAGACGCACCGGCGCCATCCCGGCCTGCGGCTGGCCCGGACCGGCCTGGTGCTCGAATCCCTGGTGCCCTCGGTCCTGGAACAGAAGGTCACCTCCGACGAGGCGTACCGGGCCTGGCGCCTGCTGCTGTGGCGGCACGGCGAACCGGCGCCCGGCGCGGACGACATGCGCGTCATGCCGGACGCCCGGGGCTGGGCGATGCTCCCGTCCTGGGAGTGGCACGCGGCGGGCGTCGACGGCAAGCGGTCGGCCGCGATCGTCAGGGCGGCCCGGGTCGCCCGCCGTCTGGAGGAGGCCGCGGCGATGGACCCGGTGGCGGCGTCCGCGCGGCTCCAACTGGTCCCCGGCATCGGCCCGTGGACCGCGGCGGAGGTCCTCCAGCGCAGCAACGGCGCGCCCGACGCGGTCACGGTCGGCGATCTCCACCTGCCGAAGATCATCGGCTACGCCCTCACGGGTGCCCGGGGCACCGACGACGCCCGGATGCTGGAACTGCTGGAGCCGTACGCCGGACAGCGTCACCGCGCCTGCCGCTACATCCTGCTGGCCGGGCGGGTGCCCCCGCGCCGCGCGCCCCGGTTCCCGGTGGGCGACATCCGGGGGATCTGACCACCGCCGGCCGGACCCGCCGCGGGACGGGAACGGACCAGCCGCGGGAGCGGGCCGGCCCCGCGGCGCGGCGGGCGCGCCGCCTCAGCGCACCTCGACGAACGTCTCCGCCTCCCGGGCGGGCCGCTCCTTCGGCGGCGCCGCCGGGTGTCCCACCGCGACCGCGCCCATCGGGTCCCACCCGGCCGGCAGGCCCAGCACGTCCCGTACGACGTCCCGGCAGAACATGGTGGAGGACACCCAGGCGGAGCCCAGCCGTTCACCGGCCAGCGCCACCAGGAAGTTCTGCACCCCGGCCCCGGCCGCGACGACGAACATCTCGCGCTCCGAGGCGTTCCGCCGCGCGTCCCGGTAGGTGTGCGAGCCGTCCATGACGAGGCAGGGCACCACGAGATACGGCGCGTTGCGCAGCACGTCGCCCCGGCGCACCCGCTTCGCGATGCTCTCCTCGGAGAAGCCGTCCCCGCGCAGATCGGCGATCCAGGCCTCGCGCATCGCGTCGAGCAGTTCCGTACGAGCGCCCTCCGACTCCAGCAGCACGAACCGCCAGGGCGTGGTGTGGTGCGGCGCGGGCGCGGTGACCGCCGCCGCGACCGCGCGGCGCACGGCACCGCCGTCCACGGGCTCGTCGGTGAACTCGCGGACGGTACGGCGCAGCGTCACCGCCTCCCGTACGGCCTCCGAGGTGCCCAGCCGGAACATGTCGTCGACGGCCGGGCGGACCAGCGCCCGCGCGCCCCGGTCCGGCTCTTCGGCCGGCCCCCGCTGCCCCGCCTGCCCGGTGCCGGACGCGTCCCCGGCAGTGCCGTCCCCGGCCGCGTCCCGAACCCCTGCTGCGGGCGCACCCGCGGGCGCACCCGGGGGCAGGTCCGTGAACGCGACCACATGCGGCAGCCCGCGCACCACGGCCACCGGGAGCCCGTCCGCCTTGCCCTTCACCAGGTCCCCAGCGGCGGCCAGTTCGTCGGCGGTCGCGACGATCGTCGCGCCCAGCGGATTGCCGTACGCGTCGGTGCCGCCGCGCAGATCGTCGAGGACCCGCACCCCGGCGGCGCCGATGGCCACATCGGTCAGCCCGGTCCGCCAGGGGCGCCCGAAGGTGTCGGTGACGACGACGCCGACGTCCACGCCCAGCGCCTCCCGCAGCCCGGCGCGTATCGCGCGGGCCGAGGCGTCCGGGTCCTCGGGGAGCAGCAGCACCGTCCCGGCCGGGGTGTTCGAGGCGTCGACCCCGGCGGCGGCCATGACGAGCCCCTGCCGGGTCTCCACGATGCGCGTCGGGCCGCGCCGCGCCACCACCCGCACCGTCTCGGCGTCGATGGCCGCCTCGCGGTCCGCGGCCTCCAGGACCCGGCCCTCGGCCTTGCTGACGATCTTCGAGGTGACCAGCAGCACGTCACCGTGCGCGAGCCCGGGCAGGCCGGAGGCGGTGGCCGCGTCGGCGATCAGCTTGGCCAGATCGTCCCCGGCGCCGACCTCCGGCATCCCGGGGAGCGCCCAGACGCGGTACGAGGGCACGTCGTCGCGGCTCACGCGCGGACCTCCTCGGCCAGCGCGAGGGCCTCGCGGGCCATGGCGGCCGTGGCGTCGAGGTCGGTCATCAGCAGCGGTACGGCGCGGCAGCGGATGCCCGCGGACTCGACCTCGTCGACGGCCGCGGCGTCGCCGGTGTCGACGAGCCAGCCGTCGAGCAGCCCGGAGCCGTAGTGCCGGGCGACGGCCGCGGCGCTCGACTCGACGCCGATCGCGGAGAGCACCTTGTCGGCCATGCCGCGCACGGGAGCGCCGCCGACGATGGGGGAGAGGCCGACGACCGGCACCCCGGCGTCGGCGATGGCCTCGCGGATCCCGGGGACGGCGAGGATCGTGCCGACGCTGACCACGGGGTTGGACGGCGGGAAGAGCACGAGGTCGGACTCGGCGATGGCGTCCAGCACACCGGGGGCGGGCTTGGCGTGTTCGGCGCCCACGGGCACGACGGCGTGCGCGGGCATGGCGGCCCGGTGCCGGACCCAGTACTCCTGGAAGTGCACGGCCTTGCGGCCGCCCTTGCTCCCCGCGTCCTCCTCGCCCTCCGGGGTGTCGATGAGGACGTGCGTCTCGACGCGGTCGTCGGTCATCGGCAGCAGCCGCACCCCGGGCCGCCAGCGCGCGCAGAGGGCTTCGGTGACGGCGCTGAGCGGATAGCCCGCGCTGATCATCTGCGTGCGGACGATGTGGGTGGCGAAGTCCCGGTCGCCGAGGCCGAACCACTCCGGGCCGACGCCGTACGCAGCGAGTTCCTCCTTGACGGTGAAGGTCTCGTCGGCGCGGCCCCACCCCTGCTCCTCGTGGATGCCGCCGCCGAGCGTGTACATCACGGTGTCGAGGTCGGGGCAGATCTTGAGCCCGAAGAGATGGATGTCGTCACCGGTGTTGCCGATGACGGTGATGTCGGCCTCGGGGCTTGCCGCTTTCAGGCCGCGGAGAAAGCGGGCGCCGCCGATACCGCCGGCCAGAACCACAATGCGCATGAAGACAGTCTGTCAGCCGAAGGCTGATCCGTTGAGGGTGGTGGCGGGCGACGGGCGGGACTGTCAGCCGGAGGCTGATCCGTTGAGGGTGGTGGCGGGCGACGGGCGGGACTGTCAGCCGGAGGCTGATCCGTTGAGGGTGGTGGCGGGCGACGGGCGGGGCTGCCGGCCCGCGGGGGGCGCCACCGGTGTTCCCCGGAGCGCGGCCGCCGGGGCGCAGGTCCGCGCCCGGGCCGCGGCGGACGGACGCATCGGCATCTCGGTGAGGCCGGGAAAGTAGACGTGCAGGCTGACGGCCGGTACGAGCGCGTCGTTGACCACCTCGTGCACATGTCCGGGCGCGATGACGCGCTGCGCCCCGGGGCGCAGGGAGCGCCGCGCCGCGGTGCCGGGGTGCCCGTTCGCGCCGGAGTGTTCGGTCAGTTCGCCGTCGAGGACGGTGAGGACACCGGAGGACGGACCGTGGTCGTGGGCGCCGCTGCCCTGCCCGGGGAGCCAACTGAGCAGCCAGACCTCGTATCCGGGGCCGGTGCGCAGCCGGTGGTACCAGCGGCTGGCCGCGTCGTACCGGACGACGGGCGACCAGGAGTCGCGGTCGGCGGCGATCTCGCGCGCCAGACCGGCGAAGTCGGCGACGGTGGCCGGGTGTTCGGGCACGGCCGGCAGGAGGTGCGGGAGGGCGAGCGGGTCGCCGGCGATCTGGACGTCGCTGTCGAGACCGGTGGGGTTGTAGCCGTTGACGGCGGGGCTGTTCATCGCAGGAGGTTCCTCGGCGGAAGGTGCTGGCGGGCTGAGGCGGCGGCCGCGGGTGGCGCGGGCCGGGAAGGCAAGGGGCGAGGGCCCTGCGGAGGGTGAACCGGAGGGCCGTGAACCGGGGGAGACACGCGCCGGGGACGGTGTGTGTCGGGGGCGTGCGTCGACGTGTGCCGGGGCAAGCCGCGGTCCGGCGGTCCGGCGGTCCGGGCGTACGGGCCGCGGGTCCGGCGGCGGGAAGGTCAGCGGCCGGAGCGGCGACAGCGGCAGCGACAGAGGACGCCCGGGGCACAGCGGAGCGCGTCACCGCGGAGGCGGGAGCGGGTCCGGGAGGGGGCGTGGGTCGCTGGCATGCGGTCAAGGAGAGCGGTTGGACGTTCCCCGTGTCAACTGAATGCCCTGTTTGCCGCAGATGTTCACCTCATCCGGTTACCCCGTACGCGGAAAGGTTTGTGCAGTGCGCTTCGGGGACACATGGCGCAACAACCCTGCGGGGACCGCCGTTGCGATTCTGTTATCCGGCTGTGATCATTGCCGTCGGACGGGGCGGGAAGCCGAGGCTTGAGGGGTGCCACGGTTTATCCCGATTTGAACACTTTCTGCATTGCCTTGGTTCCCCAGGGTGAATAAGGGGCTCAATAGCAGATCCCGGCTTGACTGCCCCGGATCGGCACACTTGTAATTTCACTCGTGTCGTTCGGCCGTTATCGGTAACGGCGGCATCACGGGGACACGAAGACAGACGAGGGGCGCACATGGCCGAGCTGTTCCAGCAACTGCTGGTCGAGGAGGCGGACGAGGAGCTCGGATGGCAGGAGCGCGCGCTGTGCGCCCAGACCGATCCCGAGTCGTTCTTCCCGGAAAAGGGTGGTTCCACCCGCGAGGCGAAGAAGGTCTGCCTGGCCTGTGAGGTGCGTTCCGAGTGTCTTGAGTACGCCCTCGCCAACGACGAGCGGTTCGGCATCTGGGGCGGCCTCTCCGAGCGCGAGCGCCGGCGGCTGAAGAAGGCCGCCGTCTGAGGGCGTCCGCCGATTGGGGAAGGCCGCCGGCCGAAGAAGTCGCCGGCCGGGGAAGACCACCGGCTGAGGAAGGCCGCCGGCTGAAGAGGCCCGCCGTCCGCAGAGTGGCCGTCGTCCGAAGGGGCCCGTCGCTCACAAGGGCATCGTTCAGCAGGGCATTGTCCGAAAAAGGGGCGTCGTTCGGAATCGTCGGGCCGGTGCCCTCCGGCCTTCCGTGTCCAACGCGCCGCCCGGCCGGGCCGCATGGGTGCACCGCTCCGGACTGAATTCCGGACAAGCGCGTATATAAGTATTGTTCCGCCTCCCGGGCAGCAGGCACGGGAGGCGGTGTGCTGCACCGGTGGCCGGTCTGGGGCCCCGCCGGAGCGGTTAGTGTGGTGGCCCGTCCGAGACGCACCGGCCTCCCCACGGAGCGCTTGCGTCCACCGCAGTCCAGCGAACCGGGGCCCGTACCTCGATGTCCGTGCACAGCCACTCGGCGCAGAGCCGACCGGCAGCCTCCTACGGAGCCGCCGCACCTGAGTTCCCGCGACACGTCGTCACCGCCGTGCTCGTGTCCCACGACGGCGCCCGCTGGCTGCCCGACGCGCTCGCCGGGCTGGTCGGCCAGGAGCGGCCGGTGCAGAACGTCATCGCCGCCGACACCGGCAGCGCCGACGAGTCCGCCGCCCTGCTCACCGAGAAGCTCGGCGCCGACCGGGTGCTGCACCTCGCGCGCCGTTCGGGCTTCGGCACGGCCGTCGACGAGGCGGTCCGTACCGCCGGTGTGCTCACCCCGGAGGACCTGCCGTATCTGAAACGCCCCAGCGGCTGGGACCCCGTCACCCGCACCTGGCACGACGAGGCGTACGACATGCCGGAGCTGCCGCACGGCGAGCCCGTGCAGTGGCTGTGGCTGCTGCACGACGACTGCGCGCCCGAACCGGAGGCCCTGGCCCAGCTGCTGCGGGTGGTCGACGACAGCCCCTCCGCCGCGATCGTCGGACCCAAGCTGCGCGGCTGGTACGACCGCAGGCAGCTGCTCGAAGCGGGCGTCAGCATCGCCCGCAGCGGCCGCCGTTGGACCGGTCTGGACCGGCGCGAGCAGGACCAGGGGCAGCACGACCAGGTCAGGCCCGTGCTGTCGGTGTCGACCGCGGGCATGCTGATCCGCCGAGACGTCTGGGAGGAGCTCGGCGGCTTCGACCGGCGGCTGCCGCTCATGCGCGACGACGTCGACCTGTGCTGGCGCGCCCAGGCCGCCGGCCACCAGGTGCTCATCGCCCCCGACGCCGTGCTGCGGCACGCCGAGGCGTCCGCGCGCGAGCGCCGCCCGATCGACTGCGTCGGCCGGTCCGTCGCGAACCCGCACCGCGTCGACAAGGCCGGTGCCGTCTACACCATGCTCGTGAACACACGCGGCGCCGCCCTGCCGTACGTGCTGCTGCGGCTGGTGCTCGGCACCCTGCTGCGCACCCTCGCCTATCTGGTCGGCAAGGTGCCCGGGCAGGCCCTGGACGAGATCTCCGGTCTGTTCCGGGTGCTGCTGCGGCCGGAGCGCATCCTCGCCGGACGGCGCAGGCGCGGCCGCCCGGCGGTCGAGGCGAACGAGCTGCGCCCGCTGTTCCCGCCGCCCGGCGCCACCCTGCGGGCCACCGTCGAGGCGGTCGCGGGGAACTTCGGCGGCCGGTCCGAGCCCGAGCTGGCCTCCGGCGGCCGGCACGGCGCCGTCGAGTCCGGGCCGGGCGGCGACGACGCCGACTTCCTGGAGATCGAGCAGTTCGCGCGCCTCAAGCGGCTCGCGCGCAAGCCCGGCCCCGTGCTCTTCCTCGTCCTGCTGGTGGTCTCGCTCGTCGCCTGCCGCGGACTCCTCGGCTCCGGGGCGCTCTCCGGCGGCGCGCTGCTCCCCGCCCCCGCGGACGCCGGTGACCTGTGGGCGCGTCACTTCGGGCTCTGGCAGCCGGTCGGTACCGGCGGCACCGAGCCCGCGCCGCCCTATCTCGCCGTCATCGCGACACTCTCCACGCTGCTCCTCGGCAGCACCGGCGCCGCCCTCACCCTGCTGCTCGTCTGCTCGGTGCCGCTGGCCGGATTCACCGCCTACTTCGCCTCCCGCCCGCTGGCCGAGTCCCGGCTGGTACGGGCCTGGGCGGCCGTCGCCTACGCGTTCCTGCCCGCCGCCACCGGGGCGCTCGCGGGCGGCAGGCTGGGCACCGCGGTGCTCGCCGTACTGCTCCCGCTCATGGCCCGCGCGGCCGTCGCCGCGAGCGGACTGCGGCTGCCGGAGGGCGCGCGGCCCGGCTGGCGCGCCGTGTGGGCGTACACCCTCCTGCTGACCGTCACCACCGCGTTCACCCCGGTCGTCTGGCCGGTCACCCTGCTGCTCGGCGTCGCCCTGCTGGTGCTCCGCAAGGTGCGCCACGAGGCCGGTACGACCGGGCGTCTGCTGCGTCTCGCCGTCGTCCTCGGCACCCCGCTGCTGGTGCTCGCGCCGTGGTCGCTCTCGCTGCTGACCTCGCCGTCCCGTTTCCTCCGGGAAGCCGGCCTGGACTACGGCACCGGGGCGGCCTCCGCGCTCGACCTGCTGCTGCTCGGCCCGGGCGGTCCCAAGGCCGCCGGGGGCTGGCTGCTGGCCGGTGTCGTGCTCGCCGCCCTGGCGGCGCTGCTGCGCGGCGAGCGGAGGCTCGCGGTCCGGGCGGCGTGGACCGTCGCCCTCGCCGGCCTGCTCTTCGCGGCCCTGTCGAACGGCTCCGCCTGGGCCGGCCCCGCGACGCTGGTGTACGGCATCGGGCTGCTGGCCGCGGCGGCTGTCGGCGCGGACGGCGCGCGCGAGCGGGTCGCGGCGCAGAGCTTCGGCTGGCGCCAGCCGGTCGCCGCGCTGATCGCCGTGGCCGCCGTGCTGAGCCCGTTCGCCGCGGCGGTCGGCTGGATGGCCGGCGGTGCCGCCGGGCCCGTCGAACGCCGCGATCCCGTACAGGTCCCGGCCTTCGTGGCCGAGGAGAGCAAGACCCAGGACCAGGCCCGCACCCTGGTGCTCGGCGGATCCCGGGAGCGGGTCGCGTACACGCTCGTCCGCGGCTCCGGCGGCCGGCTCGGCGACGCCGACCTGTCCGCCGCGAGCGGCGGCGACATCCGGCTCGACGGAATCGTCGCCAACCTCGTCGCGGGCTCCGGCGCCGACCAGAGCGACCAGCTCGGCGACTACGCCGTGCGCTACGTCCTGGTGCGCGACGGGGCACCCCGCGAGATGCGCCGGGTGCTGGACAACACCCCCGGCCTGACCCGGCTCAGCCAGGAGGACGGCAGCTCGCTCTGGCGGCTCGACCGGCGCGTCGCCCGGGTCACGATCGAGGCACCGGAGCAGGACGGCCCGGCGGCCGGGACGGACGGCGGGCCGGTCCCGGTCGCCGCGGGCCCCGTCGAGGCGCACACCGACATCCCGGAAGGCCCGCAGGGGCGCGTGCTGCGGGTGGCCGACCGGGCCGCCCCGGGCTGGCAGGCGACCCTCGACGGCAAGCCGCTCACCGCCACCACCGTGGACGACTGGGCGCAGGGCTTCGAACTGCCCGCGGACGGTGGCCGGCTCGACCTGACGTACGAGACACCGCTGACGCACACCCTGTGGGTGTGGGCGCAGGGGCTGCTGGCCGTCGTGCTCGTCGTCCTCGCGCTGCCCGGGCGGCGGCGGGACGTCGACGACGACCTGCCGGAGGCGGAGCAGGCCGCGGCCGTTCCCGCCCAGCCGGTGGAGGGCGAGGGGCGCCGGGCCCGCAGGCTGCGGGCCGCGGCGGAGGCCGAGGCGGGCGACGCGCGGCCGGAACCGGTGCCGGGCGGTGTGCCGCAGCAGGACGCCGATCCGTACCGGGCACAGCCGCAGCCCCCGTCGCCGCCCTCCCGTCCCGGGCAGCCGGTGACGGAGCCGGCCGGCGTGCCCGAGCCCGCGGCGCCTGCCGGCGGTGCCCGCCCCGGACAGGGCGGACAGGCCCCGGGGGACGATCCGTTCGACGCGTTCCGGCCCGCCGACGGCCTGCCGCCGCCGGTGCCCGCCGAGGCCCCCGCGCAGCCGGCGGCCGACCCGTACGCCGGTGTGCCGCAGCAGCAGTCGTACACCGACTGGGAGCCCCAGGGGTACGCGGCCGGCTATCAGCAGTACCCGGGGCAGCCGTACCCGGAGCAGCAGCAGTACCAGGGCGAGCCGTATCAGGGCGGCGGCTATCCGGGGCAGTATCCGGACGGGACGTACCAGCAGGCGGCGTATCCGGACGGGACGCAGCCGGACGGGACGTACCAGCCGGGGCAGTATCCGGACCCGTACGCCGGGCAGGGATACGGCGGCGGGCAGTACGACGCCCGCTACGCCGACCCCTATCCCTACGGCGCCGCGCAGCCCTACGCCGACGGCACCCATCCCGACCGGAGCGACTCGGCCCACGGGGACGGCACCGAGCCCGCCCCCCGCCGCGACGGGAGCGACGAGCAGTGAACCGCACCATCCTGTCCCTGGCGGGCGCCGCCACAGCGCTCGCGGTGATCACCGGGGTCGCCGCGCTGGCCGCCCCGGACGGCTCGCCGGGCGGCGCGCCGGCGGCGGCCGAGCGGCTGCCGGTGGAGCGTTCCGCGCTGCTGTGCCCGGAGCCCTCCCTGTCCGCGCTGGCGGAGACCGCGTACACCTCGGTCACCCCCGAGGGCGCGAAGGGCACCAAGGGCGGCGCGGAGCTGCTGCCCGCGGAGCGCGCGGACGGCTCCGGCCCGGGCAGCGGCGGCGGCGACGACAACGACGGCAACGGCGATGGCGACGAGGACAACGGCGGCAACGGCGGCAAGGACGACAAGGACGGGGCGCGGGGCGGTGACGCGAAGCCCGTGGCGCCGCTGAAGGAGCCCGGCAAGCCCGTCCTCGCCGAGGCGTCCGGCGCCGACGCCCCGGCCCTCATCGGCACCGCGGACGGCAGTGTGGCGCCCGGCTGGACGGTGCAGCAGACCACCGTCATCGGTTCCGGCAACGGCCGGGGCGTGCTCGGCACGTCCTGCTCGCCGCCCGACACGGACTTCTGGTTCCCCGCCGCGAGCACCGCCGAGGACCGCTCGGACTACGTCCAGCTCACCAACCCCGACGCCTCGGCGGCCGTCGTCGACCTGGAGCTGTACGGCAGCGACGGCCGGATCACCACGAAGACCGGCGAGGACATCACGGTCCCCGGCCGCTCCTCGGTGCCCGTCCTGCTGTCCACGCTGACCGAGGAGCCGGTGACGAACGTCGCCGTGCACGCCGTTGCCCGCTCCGGCCGGGTCGGCGCCTCCGTCCGCGCCATGGACGACAAGCTCGGCAGCGACTGGCTGCCCTCGGCCGCCGCGCCGTCGGGCACGGCGGTGCTGCCGGGCATCCCGGCGGACGCCACCTCCGTACGGCTCGTCGCGGTCGGGACCGGTGAACGGGACGCCGACCTGGAGGTGCGGCTCGCGGGCAAGACCGGGACGATCACTCCGGCCGGGCACGAGACGCTGACCGCGAAGAGCGGCATCACGACCGCCGTGGACCTCGGGGACGTCACGAAGGGCGAGCCCGGTTCGCTGGTGCTGAGCCCGGCGGAGGGCAGCGAGCCCGCGCCGTTCGCCGTCGCGCTGCGCGTCACCCGCGGCAAGGGCGACAAGCAGGAGACGGCCTTCATCCCGGCCACCGGACCGGTCGAGGAGCGCGGCACCGTCGCCGACAACCGGGCGAAGGGGACGACGCTGGCGCTGACCGCCCCCGGGAAGACCGCGAAGGTGAAGGTGACGGCCTCGGCGGGGAGCGGCGGCGGTGAGTCCGTCAGCAAGAGCTACACGGTGAAGGCGGGTACGACGCTGGAGGTGCCGGAGCCGCCCGCGCCGAGGGACGGCAAGGGGACGTACGCGCTCACGGTGGAGCCGGTCTCGGGCGGCCCGGTGCACGCGGCACGGATGCTCGAACTCCCGGAGGACGGCGTCCCGATGTTCACGGTCCAGACGATCCCCGACGACCGGGGCTCGGTCACCGTCCCGGAGGCGGGCGAGGATTTGTCGCTGCTGATGGACTGAGCCGGTGCGCCGCGGTGGGCGGCTCAGTCCTGTCCGTACCGCGGATCGACCGATTCGGGTGCCAGTCCGAGCAGTTCGGCGACCTGTTCGACCACGATCTCGTGGACGAGCAGGGCCCGTTCGTCGCGGTTCTTGGTACGGATCTCCACCGGCCGCCGGTAGACGACGATGCGCGGCGGTTCGCCGCCTCGGGCCGCCGTGAGCCCGCCCAGCGGGACCGTGTCCTCGTCGTCCCAGGCGCTCGCGGGCTCGTCGTCGGCGGCGCCGAGGGAGGGCACCTCGCGCACGGCGAACTCGACGTCGGCCAGCTGCGGCCAGCGGCGTTCCAGCCGTTCCACGGAGTCGTGCACCAGGTCGGTGAACGCCGTCGCCCGGCTGATCGCGAGCGGTACCTGGGGCGGTGCCACGGGCCCGCGCATGCCGCGTCCGTGGCGGTCGCGGCGGCGCGGACGGGGCTCGGACGGGCGAGGTGGCACGGCGTTGCTCATCACCTCCGAGAGTAGCCGCAGGGCCGCTGAACCGGCGGTCATGCGCGCAGGGTCGCGCCGTGTCGCTCCGCGTCGGGTCCTGTTCTTCTGTGTGCGTTTCAGCCATATATGCGATCGGTTTTGCCCGGTGTCATGACCGATCATCGCGAGGCGAAGAGCGCTGTCCGGCAGGGCCGGTGCCTCCGGCCACCGCCGCCCGGCCGCGGCGGTCCCGCCTCCCCCGCAGGTCAGCCCGGGCTGCCGCAGGTCAACCCGGGTGCGGCTGCCGCGCTGACACGGTGGGGTGGGCTCGGGAGGAGTCGTCGCGGCCCGCTCAAGAGTGCGGTACCGTCCAACATCGTGAGCCCTGTACGTCGATGTTCGCGCACAGCGTGCGGTCGTCCCGCCGTCGCGACGCTGACCTACGTCTATGCCGACTCGACCGCCGTCCTGGGGCCGCTGGCCACCTACGCCGAGCCGCACTGCTACGACCTGTGCGCGGAGCACTCCGAGCGGCTGACTGCGCCGCGCGGCTGGGATGTCGTCCGGCTCGCCGTCGACACCGGGCCCGCGCGGCCGAGCAGCGACGATCTCGAAGCCCTCGCCAACGCCGTGCGCGAGGCGGCGCGTCCGCAGCAGCGGACCGGGGGGACGGCGGGCGGCCGGGAGGCGGACCCGATGGAGGTCGCCCGGCGCGGCCACCTGCGCGTGCTGCGCTCGCCGGACTCGTGAGGCGCCGGGCGGACCGCTGAACCACGCGGAGCCTGCGGGCTGTTCCCGCGGGCTGTTGTGGCGCCCGGC
Organism: Streptomyces lycii; assembly: GCF_009735685.1. Taxonomy (GTDB): domain Bacteria; phylum Actinomycetota; class Actinomycetes; order Streptomycetales; family Streptomycetaceae; genus Streptomyces; species Streptomyces lycii. The sequence goes on from NZ_WHPN01000317.1 coordinate 12,371, forward strand.
GCCCTGTCGCACCCCTGGCCCGCCCAGGCCGCCGCGCGGGCTTTCCGCCTCCTTCGCGCGCGGGGCCCGCGGGGCTACCGGCGCCCGGCCCGTGGACGCGCCCCGTCCCTGAGCGTCCACCCCGCCGCTCTCCGTCCCCGCCGCCCTCCGTGCCGTTCCGCTGCCACAGATGCTGCCGGAAGCATTGACGCCACTTGTCACGGACACGACCATGCCTTCCATTCCCGGGTGATCGGTTTCCGCTATGCGGAATTGTCTCGTTCCCGCCCGGGGCCAGCCACTCCGGGAGGCCCGTGTGTTCGTACAGCAACTGGAGCCCGTAGCCGACTCCCAGACGCTCTCCGCCCTCGTCGCCGTACTGCCCCTGCTGACCGTCCTGGTGCTGCTGGGCGCGGTGCGCATGCGGGCCCACTTCGCCGGGCCGATCGGGCTCGGTGTCGCCGCGCTGGTCGCCTGGATCCCGTACGGGATGCCGCTGGGCCAGACGCTCTCCGGGGCGGCCCAGGGTGCCCTCTTCGGGTTGTTCCCGATCATGTGGATCGTGGTGAACGCCCTCTGGGTGTACCGGATGACGGTCCGCACCGAGCACTTCGACGTGCTCCGCCGGTCGTTCGGCAGGCTCTCCGACGACCCCCGCATCCAGGCGCTCGTCGTCGCCTTCTGCTTCGGCGCGCTGCTGGAGGCGCTCGCCGGATTCGGGGCGCCCGTCGCGATCAGCGCCGTGATGCTGGTCGCGCTGGGCTTCACCCCGGTCAGGGCCGCGGTCGTCGCCCTCGTCGCCAACACCGCGCCCGTCGCCTTCGGCGCCATGGGCACCCCGGTCGTCACGCTCGCCCAGGTCACCGGGCTGCCGCTGGACTCGGTGGCGTCCGTCGTCGGGCGGCAGACGCCGCTGCTCGCGCTCGTCGTGCCGCTGCTGCTCGTCGTGCTCGTCGACGGCCGGCGCGGGCTGCGCGAGACCTGGCTGCCCGCCCTCGCCTGCGGAACGGCCTTCGCCGTGGCCCAGTTCGCCGCCTCCAACTACGTCTCCGCCCAGCTCGCCGACATCGCCGCCGCGCTCGCCGGTGCCGGAGCCCTCGTCGCGCTGCCGAGCGCCCGCAGGCCCGCGGCCGAACCGGTGCGCGCCGCCGTCCTCACCGGCGTCCGCAGCGACGACCTCGACCGCGAGGACCCGCGGCCGGAGGTGCTTCGCGCCTACGCCCCGTACGCGCTGATCGTCGCCGTCTTCTCGGTCGCCCAGCTCGGCCCCGTCAAGGACCTGCTGGCGAAGGTCACCCAGAGTTTCGACTGGCCGCTGCTGGACGTCGCCGGGCCGGACGGCGAACCGGTCTCCGCGAACGTCTTCTCGCTGCCGCTGCTCGCCACCGGCGGCACGCTGGTGCTGCTCGCCGGGGCCGGCACCGCGCTGGTGCTGCGCGTCCCGGTGCGCGCGGCGCTGCGCGAGTGGGCGGCCACCGTGCACGAACTGCGGTACGCGATCCTCACCGTCACCTCGGTGCTCGCCCTCGCGTACGTCATGAACCTCTCCGGACAGGCCGCCGTCATCGGGCACTTCGTCGCCGCGGCCGGAGCGGGGCTCGCCTTCCTCTCGCCCGTGCTCGGCTGGTTCGGCGTCGCCGTGTCCGGCTCCGACACCTCCGCGAACGCCCTCTTCGGCGCACTCCAGGTCACCGCCGCCCGGCAGTCCGGCCTCTCCCCGGAACTGCTCGCCGCGGCCAACAGCTCGGGCGGTGTGCTCGGCAAGATGATCTCCCCGCAGAACCTCACCATCGCGTGTGCCGCGGTGGGCCTCAAAGGCCAGGAGGGCGACCTGTTGCGCAAGGTGCTGCCGTGGAGTCTGGGACTGCTGTTGCTGATGTGTCTGATCGTCGTCGCGCAGAGCACCTTCCTGGCCTGGATGCTGCCCTGACCGGCGCGGCTTCCGCCCGGCCGCTGCCGGTGCGCCGCGCCGTTCCGGGTAGGTTGGTGATCCCGTAACGGACTCCAGGAGGGCTTGGCTGTGCCTGATCTGTCCAAGATCGTGAAGGCGTACGACGTCCGCGGCGTGGTCCCGGACCAGTGGGACGAGTCACTCGCCGAACTCTTCGGCGCGGCCTTCGTCCGGGTGACCGGGGCGAGCGCGATCGTCACCGGGCACGACATGCGCCCCTCCTCGCCCGGGCTGGCGCGCGCCTTCGGCCGGGGCGCCGCCGCGCTCGGCGCGGACGTCACCGAGATCGGCCTGTGCTCCACCGACCAGCTGTACTACGCCAGCGGACGGCTCGACCTGCCCGGCGCGATGTTCACCGCGAGCCACAACCCGGCCCGGTACAACGGCATCAAGATGTGCCGGAGCGGCGCGGCCCCCGTCGGCCAGGACACCGGCCTGGCGGACATCCGCGAACTGGTCGAGCGCTGGGCCGGACAGGGCGCCCCGGAGCCCGCGGCCGCCCCCGGCACCATCGCGCAGCGGGACGTGCTCGCGGACTACGCAGCCCATCTGCGCGGCCTCGTCGACCTCTCCGGGATCCGGCCGCTCAAGGTCGTCGTGGACGCGGGCAACGGCATGGGCGGCCACACCGTGCCGTCCGTCCTGGCCGATCTCCCGGTCGAGCTGGTCCCGATGTACTTCGAGCTGGACGGCACCTTCCCCAACCACGAGGCCAACCCGCTGGCCCCCGAGAACATCGTCGACCTCCAGGCGAAGGTCCGCCAGCTCGGCGCCGACATCGGACTGGCCTTCGACGGCGACGCCGACCGCTGCTTCGTCGTGGACGAGCGCGGCGAGGGCGTCTCCCCGTCCGCGATCACCGCCCTCGTCGCCGCCCGCGAACTGGACAAGCACGGCGGCGGCACCGTCATCCACAACTGCATCACCTCCTGGTCCGTCCCCGAGGTGGTCCGGGAGCACGGCGGCACCCCCGTCCGCACCCGCGTCGGACACTCCTTCATCAAGGGCGAGATGGCCCGCACCGGCGCGATCTTCGGCGGTGAGCACTCCGCGCACTACTACTTCCGGGACTTCTGGAACGCCGACACCGGCATGCTCGCCGCGCTGCACGTCCTCGCCGCCCTCGGCGAGAAGGACGGCACGCTCTCCGGCCTCGTCGCCGAGTACGACCGCTACGCCGCCTCCGGCGAGATCAACAGCACCGTCGACGACCAGACGGGCCGCGCCGCCGCCGTCAAGGCCGCGTACGCCGACCGCCCCGGCACGGAGCTGGACGAGCTGGACGGCCTCACGGTCACGGCCGCCGACTGGTGGTTCAACCTGCGCGCCTCGAACACCGAGCCACTGCTGCGGCTCAACGTCGAGGCCCGCGACCAGGCCACCGCCGACAAGGTCCGCGACGAGGTCCTGGCGATCGTCCGCGGCTGACCTCGTGAAGGCCTGGACGCGGCGGGGGCCGCCGACGCCGCTCCCCTCCAGGCCACCCGCGCGTCCCGCCCGGGCCGGGGAACAGCGGTACGGCGCCCTCCCCGGCCCGGCGGTACGCTGACGAGATCGAACACCTCTCCCGGCCCGGCGGGTCCGGAGAACCACCGAAGGGACCGCCCCATGCCGCTCGAAGCCGGACTTCTGGAGATCCTCGCCTGCCCGGCGTGCCACGCCCCGCTCCGCGAGGAGACCGCGGACGGCACCGGCGGCGGTTCCCCCGACGACCGGCCCGGCACCGAGCTGGTCTGCACCGGCGAGGGCTGCGGCCTGGCCTATCCCGTCCGGGACGGCATCCCCGTCCTGCTCGTCGACGAGGCCCGCCGGCCCGGCTAGCACCGGGCCCGCCCGCCCCCGCGGCGGTCCCGTGCCCGCGGCGGCCCTGCCGTCCCCGCGGCCCAGGGGCTCCCGGCAGACGAACAGCGCCTTCCCCCGGCGATCGGAGGCTCCACCAGATGCTCGACGAGTCCCTGCTCGACGACCCCGAGGCGCTGGCCCGGGCCGACACCCGCGGTCTGCTGCGCGGCGCGGCCGAGTCCGGCGCCCGGGTCCGCACCGCCGCCCGCGGCGCCGCCGAGGCGGGGCTCGCGGACCTCGAACCCGACGGGCGGCCGCGGTCCCTGCTCGTCGCCGGTCCCGGACCGACCACCGGCTGCGTCGCCGACCTGCTGGCCGCCCTCGGCGCCGGCAACACCCCGGTCAGCCTGATCCGCCCCACCGGCGACCGGCCGCACCCGGGCTCGCTGCGCTGGGTCCTGCCCGGCTGGGCCGGGCCGCTCGACCTGCTGCTCGTCCTCACCGCCGACGGCACCGAGCCGGGACTCGCCGCGCTCGTCGAACAGGCCTACCGGCGCGGCTGCTCGGTCGTCTCGGTCGCCCCGGACCGGGCGCCGCTCGCCGAGGAGGTCTCCGGCCGGCACGGCATCGCGGTGCCGCTGACCGCGATGCCGTACGAGAGCGGCACACCGTTCGAGGGCGCCGTGCCGTACGAGAGCGCGGGACCCGGCACCGGCCCGGCCGGCGGTGAACCGCCCGGCACCCTCTGGGCCCAGCTCACCCCGCTGCTCGTCCTGCTCGACCGGATCGGCTTCCACCCCGCGCCGCCCGCCGCGGTCCAGCTCGTCGCGGACCGGCTCGACCGGACCGCCGAGCGCTGCGGCCCGGCCGTCGCGACGTACGGCAACCCGGCGAAGACCCTCGCCGCCGAGCTGGCGGAGTCCCTGCCGCTGCTGTGGAGCGACGGGCCCGCGGCGGGCGCCGCCGGGCGGCACTTCGCGCGCACCCTGGCGGCGGTCGCCGGCCGCCCCGCGCTCGCCGCCGAACTGCCCGAGGCCCTCACCGTCCACGGCCCGCTGCTGGCCGGAACCCTCGCCGCCGGGGCCGACCCCGACGACTTCTTCCGGGACCGGGTCGAGGACCCCGCCGCGCTGCACGCCCGTGTCGTGCTGCTGCGCGAGCAGGAACTGAGCGGCAGCTCGCCGACGCCCGCCGCCCGCGAGTTCGCCCTCGCCCACGAGGCGCCCGTCAGCGAGCTGGAACCGCACGAGGGCAGCACCCTGGAAGCCGTCGCGGAACTGCTCGCCGTCACAGGTTTCGCCGCTGTTTACCTGGCGCTCGCCTCGGGTGAGCGATCATGAACCCGGGGGACGCCGGGCGTTCCGGCGTGCTCCGGACGTCCGACGCGTGCTGTGCGCGTGGTGCGCGTGGTGCGCGCGGTGTACGCGGTGTACGCGGTGTACGCGGTGTACGCGGTGTACGCGGTGCATCCCGTGCGCGCCGCGCGCCCCGCGCGTGCCCTGCGGACACGGCGCGCGCCGACCGCGTCCCCGCCGTGCGGCCCGTAGGCTCGGGCCGTCCGGCACTCCCGTCCCCGTAGTCGGGCCGCAGTCGCAGCCGCCCGTGTACCAGTCAGGAACGACCATGGACCGCCTCGCCAACACCGTGCGCCCCTACGCGTGGGGCTCCACCACCGCCATCCCCGAACTGCTCGGCACCGAGCCCACCGGTGAGCCGCAGGCCGAGCTGTGGATGGGCGCCCACCCCGGGGCGCCGTCCCTGGCCGACCGCGGTGACGGCCCCGTGCCGCTGTCCGAGCTGATCGCCGCCGACCCGGCCGGGGAGCTGGGAGAGGCGGCGGCCGGCCGCTTCGGGCCCCGGCTGCCGTTTCTGCTCAAGCTGCTCGCCGCCGCCTCGCCGCTCTCCCTCCAGGTCCACCCCGACCTCGCGCAGGCCGAGTCCGGCTTCGCCGACGAGGAGCGCCGCGGCGTCCCGGCCGACGCGCCGCACCGCAACTACAAGGACGCCAACCACAAGCCCGAACTCATCTGCGCCCTCACGCCCTTCGACGGGCTCTGCGGCTTCCGGCCCGCCGCCGAGAGCGCGGAACTCCTCTCCGGCCTCGGCGTCGACTCCCTCAAGCCGTACGCCGACATCCTGCACGCCGAGCCGGAGGAGGCCGCCCTCCGCGAAGTCCTCACCGCCGTGCTCACCGCGGACCGCGCCGAGATGGCCGAGACGGTACGGCTGGCTGCGGAGGCCGCCGAACGGCTCGGCGGCACACCCGGCCCGCACCGGGACTCGTACGCCGCCTACGCCTCCATCGCCCGCCACTACCCCGGCGACCCGGGCGTCATCGCGGCGATGCTGCTCAACTTCGTCACGCTCCAGCCCGGCGAGGCGCTGTTCCTCGGCGCCGGAGTGCCGCACGCGTACCTCGACGGCCTCGGTGTCGAGCTGATGGCCAACTCCGACAACGTGCTCCGCTGCGGCCTCACCCCCAAGCACGTCGACGTGCCCGAACTGCTGCGCGTCACCCGCTTCGAGGCCACCGCGCCCGCCGTGCTGCGCCCCGAGGCCGTGGACGGCGAGGAGACGTACGAGACCCCGGTCGACGAGTTCCGGCTCTCCCGCTACGCGCTCGCCGCCGGCGCGGCCCCCCGGCAACTCCCCGCCGGCACCCCGCAGATCCTGCTCTGCACCGCCGGAACCGCCGTGCTCACCGGTGCGGACGGTGCCGAACTCCCGCTGTCACGGGGCGAGTCGGCCTACGTGCCGGCCGCCGAACAGGTCCGGATCGGCGGCACGGGCACCGTTTTCCGCGCCACCGTGCGGGCCTGATCCACCCCCCGGCGGCGCGGCTGCAACAATGTGCGCCCGGACGGCGGCGCCTGTGCCGCACGGCTATGGAAGGGACAACCGGCACATATGAGCGCGTCAGGCGGAACCAAGGCGATTGTCGCGGCGTTGGTCGCGAATCTGGCCATCGCGGTGGCCAAGTTCGTGGCCTTCCTGTTCAGTGGCTCGTCGTCGATGCTGGCGGAGAGCGTCCACTCGCTCGCCGACTCCGGCAACCAGGGGCTGCTGCTGGTCGGCGGCAAGCGGGCCAAGCGGGCGGCGACCGCCGAGCACCCGTTCGGCTACGGCCGCGAGCGGTACATCTACAGCTTCCTGGTGTCGATCGTGCTGTTCTCGGTCGGCGGCATGTTCGCGCTCTACGAGGGCTACGAGAAGATCAAGCACCCGCACTCGCTGGAACACTGGTACTGGCCTGTCGGCGTGCTCGTCTTCGCCATCATCGCCGAGACCTTCTCGTTCCGTACGGCCATCAAGGAGTCGAACGAGGTCCGCGGCAAGCAGACCTGGACCCAGTTCGTCCGCCGCGCCAAGGCGCCCGAGCTGCCCGTGGTGCTGCTGGAGGACCTGGGCGCGCTCGTCGGCCTGTTCCTCGCGCTCGGCGGTGTCGGCATGGCGCTGGCCACCGGCGAGGGCGTCTGGGACGGCATCGGCACCCTGTGCATCGGCGTGCTGCTGATCGTCATCGCCATCGTGCTGGCCGCGGAGACGAAGTCGCTGCTGCTGGGTGAGGCGGGCGGCACGGAAGAGGTCGCGGCGATCCGCTCGGCGGTCGTCGACGGCGAGACCGTCACCCGCGTCATCCACATGCGCACCCTGCACCTCGGTCCGGAGGAACTGCTCGTGGCCGCCAAGATCGCGGTGGAGCACGACGACACGGCGGGGGAGATCGCGCGGGCCATCGACGCCGCGGAGGCCCGGATCCGCGAGGCCGTGCCGATCGCCCGCGTCATCTACCTCGAGCCGGACATCTACCGGCCGACGGCGAAGAGCCCGACGCCCGAGAAGTAACGGCGCCCGCGAAGCAGCGGCGCCCGCGAAGCAGCGGCGGGCGCGAAGCAGCGACTGACGAGAAGCAGCGACTGACGAGAAGCAGCGGCGCCCGAGGAGCAGCGGCTGGCGAGGAGCCGCGAGGTCCGAGGAGCAGCGGCTGGCGAGGAGCCGCGAGGTCCGAGGAGCAGCGGCTGGCGAGGGGGCGCGGGGCCCGAGGAGCAGGGCGGAGAGGAGTCGCGGCGCCGAGGAGCAGCGTTGGCCGAGAAGTAGTTGGGCTGAGAAAGCAGCGGGGCCGAGGGGGAACGGCTGCGGAGGGCCGGGTGGCACCTCGCGGACCGTGGACGGGGCCCAGGCTTCCGGGCCGCGTCGGCCTCGGGGCCGCGTCATCGCTTCTGGTCCGAGCCGTCGCTTCCGGTCCGCACCGACAGCTCAGGTCCGCGCCGACGGTTCAGGTCCGCGCCGACAGTTCAGGTCTACGTCGACAGTTCAGGTCTACGTCGGCATGCAGTTACGCGTCGGCTTTGCGGATCCGCGCCCACATTGCGGATCCGTACGGCACCGGGGCCGCGGTGGTGACTCCCGCGGCCCCGGTGCCGTACCGCCTCCGGGAGATGCCGGTCACCGCTTCACAGCGTCACGCGACGTGCTGCCGCGTCCGCCCCGTCACCCGGTCCCCGCGGCTACTCGATCTCCGCCAGCACTCCGAGAATCTCCGTCTCACCGGGAGCCGTCAGCAGCCTGTCCCGGTAGCCGGGATCCATCAGCTTCCGGGACAGCAGCGCGAGGATGCGCAGATGCTCGTCCCCGGCCGCCGCCTCCGGTACGGCGATCATGAAGACGAGCCGTGCCGCGGTGCCGTCCGGAGCGCCCCAGTCGATGCCGTCCGCCGACCGGGCGAAGCCGACCAGGGGAGCCGTCACCGCATCCGTCTTGGCATGCGGAATCGCGATCTCCTCACCCAGCCCGGTGGTGCCCTGCTCCTCCCGCGCGAGGACGGCCCGTACGAGCGCGTCCTCGTCGGCGACCCGGCCCGTTCCGGCCAGCAGACCGGCCAGCTCGCGGATCGCCGCGTCCTTCGTACCGGCGTCCAGCTCCTTCCGTACGGTCCGGCGGCTCAGACTGCCGGACAGGATCTGCCCGGTCCGCACCGGCTCACCGGTGGCCCGGGCGGTTCCGGAATCCCCGCCCTCACCCGCATGTGACGCGGGGGCGGCCCCGGGCGCGGGCGCGTGGGCGGGGGACGGCACAGACCCGGCCGCAGGCGCCGACGCGGAGCCGGCCGCAGGCGCCGACGCGGAGCCGGTCGCGGGCGTGGACGCGGAGCCGGTCTCAGGCGTGGACGCGGACCGGGGCGCAGGGGAGGACGCGGAACCGGGTACGGGCGCGGCATCGGACCCGGGATCGCGCACGGGGCCAGTCGCAGCATCGGACCCGGGCGCGGACGCAGGAACGGATGCGGACCGGGGCACGGCGGAGGACCCGGAACCAGGTCCGGCCGCGGCATCGGGTCCGGGTCCGGGCCCGGGCCCGGACCCGGTCGCGGACGCGGGCACCGGCGCGGACAGGGGCTCACCCTCCGCCGGCGCGGCACCCCCGCGCGCCCCGCGTTCGCCGGAGCCCAGCTGCACCAGGGCGACGGTGACGAACGCCGTCACCACCGTCCCGACGGCCACCGCGACGAAGAACATGGGGACCCCGCCGACCGCGCCCAGCACCGCCACGATCGGTCCGCCGTGCGGCACGCTGTCCGTGACCGCGGCGAGCCCCGCGACGGCACCGGCGGCGGCACCACCGATCATGTTCGCCGGGATGACCCGGGCCGGACGGGCCGCCGCGAAGGGGATCGCGCCCTCGGTGATGCCGAAGAACCCCATGAACAGCGCCGCCAGACCCGTCTCCCGCTCCTGCTCGTCGTAGAGCCGGCGGCGGACCAGGGTGGCGAGGCCCTGGCCCAGCGGGGGCACCGGGATGGCGGCCGCGCACATGCCCATGATCTCGGGGTTCTTCGACACCAGACCGGCCCCGAACAGGAACGCGGTCTTGTTGACCGGCCCGCCCATGTCGAACGCGATCATGAGACCCAGGATGATGCCCAGCAGCGCCGCACTCGTCCCGGTCAGCCCGCTCAGCCAGCTGGTGAGCTGCTCGAAGACCCAGGAGATCGGCCGGCCGATCACGTAGACGAAGAACAGGCCCAGCGTCGTGGTCGCCACGATCGGGATCACGATGATCGGCATGATCGGCCGGGCGAACCGCGGGACCTCGACCTTCTTGATCCACAACACCAGATAGCCGGCCAGGAAACCCGTCACGATCGCCCCGATGAAACCGGCGCCGGACTCCGAGTCGTACAGGGCGCCGGTGTTCGCGATCCAGCCGCCGACCATGCCGGGCACCAGCGCCGGCCGGTCACCGATGGCGTAGGCGATGTATCCGGACAGGACCGGGATCATCAGCGTGAAGCCGATGACACCGATGTCGTTCACATGCTTCCAGAACGAGTCGTCCGGAATGACGAGACCGCCGTCCGCCTGCGGGGTGCCGCCGAGCGCCAAGGACAGCGCGATCAGCAGACCACCGACGACCACGAACGGGATCATGAACGAGACCCCGTTCATCAGCGCCTTGTAGGCCACGCTGCGCTCCTTGCCGCCCGCCGCCCCGCCCGTCCCGGCCGCCCCGCCCGTCGCGGCAGCCGCGCCCGTCCCGGCCGCCGCGCCCGCTCCGGCCGCGGAGCCCTCGTGCCGTTCTCCGTCCGCCCGGCCGGACCGGAACACCGGAGCGTCCCGCACCTGCTCGATCAGCCGCTCCGGCCGGTGAATGCCTTCGGCCACGCCCACAACGAGCAGCCGCTTGCCCTCGAAGCGGCTGGGATCGACGTCCTTGTCGGCCGCGACGATGATGCCGTCGGCCTCCGCGACATCGTTGTCGGAGAGGACGTTCTCGGCACCGATCGAGCCCTGGGTCTCCACCTTCATGGCGTGACCGGCGGCCTCCGCCGCCCGGGTGAGCTTCTCGGCCGCCATGTAGGTGTGGGCGATGCCGGTCGGGCAGGCGGTGACGGCCAGCAGCCTCAACCGCCTCCCGTCGGACCCCTCACCTGTGGGGGGAACAGCCGGACTGGACACGTGGATCTCCTAACAGCCGTGCGTGAGCATGCGCGTGGTGCAGGTCCTCCAACCCCTGCGGTTCGTACGGCTCGTACGAGAGTTCCCCGCATCCTGCAACACTCACCCGAAGCGGCACAGCCCCAAGTGAGCACCGATCGACGGACGATCGACGGCGGGGCCACAGCCGGGCGGCCGGCCGCGGAACCCGGCGGGCGAGTGAGCCGATTCATGCCGCCGTCCTGACGGATCCGCTGGGGTGGACTGCTCCGATCGGTGTAGATTCGTGACCGGACAGACGTCGCTGCTGATGGCGGTCGGATGGCCCGCCGCGCGGGCCACCGAGGGAGAGAGGGCCTCCGACGGACTGCACTGCGGCCGTGGGACCCGTGTGCCCACTGCCGGCAGGTCAGCCGTATCCACCGCACTCGAAGCAACGAGGAGCAGCCCGTATGACGACAGCCGCCAACGGCCGGGACTTCAAGGTCGCGGACCTGTCCCTGGCCGCCTTCGGCCGCAAGGAGATCAACCTCGCCGAGCACGAGATGCCCGGCCTGATGGCGATCCGCGAGGAGTACGCCGCCCAGCAGCCGCTGGCGGGCGCCCGGATCACCGGCTCGCTGCACATGACCGTGCAGACCGCGGTGCTCATCGAGACGCTGGTCGCGCTCGGTGCCCAGGTCCGCTGGGCCTCCTGCAACATCTTCTCCACCCAGGACCACGCCGCCGCCGCGATGGCGGTCGGCCCGGACGGCACCCCCGAGGACCCCAGGGGCATCCCCGTCTTCGCCTGGAAGGGCGAGACGCTGGCGGAATACTGGTGGTGCACGGAACAGGCGCTGACCTGGCCCGGCACCGCCACCGGCGGCCCGAACATGATCCTGGACGACGGCGGCGACGCCACGCTCCTGGTGCACCAGGGCGTGGAGTTCGAGAAGGCCGGCGCGGTCCCGGACCCGTCGACCGCCGACAGCGAGGAGTACGAGCAGGTCCTCACGCTGCTGAACCGCACTCTGGCGGAGAACCCGCAGAAGTGGACCCAGCTCGCCTCGGAGATCCGCGGCGTCACCGAGGAGACCACCACCGGCGTCCACCGGCTGTACGAGATGCAGCAGGCCGGCCAGCTGCTCTTCCCGGCGATCAACGTCAACGACGCCGTGACCAAGTCGAAGTTCGACAACAAGTACGGCTGCCGGCACTCCCTGATCGACGGCATCAACCGCGCCACGGACGTCCTGATCGGCGGCAAGGTCGCGGTCGTCTGCGGCTACGGCGACGTCGGCAAGGGCTGCGCCGAGTCGCTCCGCGGCCAGGGTGCCCGGGTGATCGTCACCGAGATCGACCCGATCTGCGCGCTCCAGGCGGCGATGGACGGCTACCAGGTCGCGACGCTGGACGACGTCGTCGAGACCGCCGACATCTTCGTCACCACGACGGGCAACCGCGACATCATCATGGCCTCGGACATGGCCCGGATGAAGCACCAGGCGATCGTCGGCAACATCGGCCACTTCGACAACGAGATCGACATGGCCGGCCTCGCCGCGATCCCCGGCATCGTCCGGGACGAGGTCAAGCCGCAGGTCCACACCTGGACCTTCGAGGACGGCAAGAAGATCATCGTGCTGTCCGAGGGCCGGCTGCTGAACCTCGGCAACGCCACCGGCCACCCGTCCTTCGTGATGTCCAACTCCTTCGCGAACCAGACGATCGCGCAGATCGAGCTGTTCACGAAGCCGGAGGCCTATCCGATCGGCGTCTACGTGCTCCCCAAGCACCTGGACGAGAAGGTCGCCCGGCTCCACCTCGACGCCCTCGGCGCGAAGCTCACCACGCTCCGCCCCGAGCAGGCGTCCTACATCGGCGTACCGGTCGAGGGCCCGTACAAGCCCGACCACTACCGCTACTGACAGCACCCGGCCCGCTCGCAGCAAGGCTGCCCGCACCCGGCCGACCCGGCCGGGCCCCCGCCGACCGCGGGGGCCCGGCCCGTCAAGGACCCCACCATGCCCCGCGGCCGCTACTCCCTGCACGACCCGCACGATCACACCCCCCTCGGTGAAGAACACTTCCACTGCGCCCCCGGCCCCTCCGGCTGGCGCTATGTGGCCCAGACCACGACCCCGTCCGGGGAACACGCGGGCTCCGTCGACCTGGCCACCGACGAACTGGGCCGCCCCATCCGCCTCGAACTGCACGCGGCCGGCTGGCGCGTGCGCGGCGCCGCCCTCGACGGCGTCACCTGGGTCCGCACCGACCCCGCGGCCGCCGAGGCCACGGAGGGCAACGTCCCCGCCCACACCTTCACCGGCGCATCCCCCGCCTTTCTCGTCGCAACGGCCCGGCTGCTGCGGCTCACCCCCGGCGCCCCCGCAGTCCGGCTCCGCGTCGTGGCCCTGACCCCTCCCGTTCTGGCCCCGCGGACCCTGGACCAGTCCTGGGCACTGCTGAAGAGCGAAGCACACGCCACTGACAACGGCCCGCTGTCGGTGGACGAATACCAGGTCACCGACCTGGACACCGGTGAGCAGCGCCCGGTTCACCTCGCCGGTGACGTCGTGCTCGCGGCCCCCGGCATCGAACTGGAGGACCTCCAGTCCCCGCCCTCGGTCTTCCCCCCGCCGGACGACACGGCGAGGACCGGGGACTGAGGACCGGGGACTGAGGCCTCCACCATCAAAGCCGCCGGGGACTGACGCCTTCACCACCACAGCCGCCGGCGGCTGAGGCCCTCACCACCGCAGCAGTCCGCAGACCGGCGTACGGACGACCGGACCGGCCTGCTCAGCCGCCCGCCGTCCGCACGCCGACCGTCGTCACACCCGCCGTCCTCGCGTCGGCCGCCGTCACGCCCGCTGCCCTCACGCCGGCGTCCTCACGCCGGCGGAACGAATCCGGTTCCCGCGCCCGTACCGCCTTCTGCCGTGCCGCGTTTCGCCGTACCGCCTTCCGCGGCCGGCGCACGCCCCCCGCGCGAGCCCTCGCCCCCGAGCGGCACCGGCCCGACGGCCGTTCCACCACCCGGCCCCGCGGCCGGAGCGGAGCCACCCGGAGGGGCCCACCCCGGGGCGGAGGCCGCGGCGGGAGCCCGGCCCGCGGCGGCCACTGGAGGGGCCCACCCCGGAGCGCCGGCCGACGGCGGCCCGCCCGCAGGAATCCCTCCCGCCACGGCCGACGAGCCGCCCGCCGGACTGGCAACCCCCGGACCAACACCTCCCGGCCCCGGACCAACACCTCCCGGCCCCGGACCAACACCGCCCGGACCGGCAGCCTCCGGCCCGGCGAATGCCCGCCGCGCGTCCCGGGTCTGCCGTTCGCCCACGACCGCCGCGAGATACATCGCCGGTGGCACGTCGCCCGGAACCGGGGTCGCCGTGCACGCCGCCATATCTGCCGCGAGCCGCTGTGCCAGCGCCCCGTTCACCTCCGGGTCCAGCTGATCCATCCGTGCGAAGTACTGCCGCACCGCCAGCCACAACGCGTCCGGCACGCGTGACAGGTCCAGCCCCGTGAACCGGCCGTCGAGCCAGGGCGGTGCCTGCGGAACTCCCGTGACCCGCGACGCGGGCACCCTTTCCCGTACGACGAGAGTCCCCGCGAAGACGTCACCGAGCCGCCGCCCGCGCGCCGACACCAGCGAGGCGATCACCGCGATCACCCCGAAGCTCGCCAGGATCTCCACGGCCCCCACCGCACCGCGGACCAGCGCGTGCCGGAAACGCACCGGCCCGCCGTCGTCACGGACCACCCGCAGCCCGCACACGAGCTTGCCCAGCGAACGCCCGCGGCTCAGCGTCTCCACCACGATCGGCAGGCCCACCAGCACCAGCATGAAGGTCGCCACCGACACCGCGGCGTTGGCCGCCTCGTCCAGCGACGACGTGGCCGCGGTCAGCGCCATCGTCACGGCGACGTACGCCGCGAAGGCGACGAGCAGGTCGATGCACACGGCCAGTGTCCGGCTCGGCAGTTTCGCCGGACGCAGCCCCAGCACCACGGCCTCACCCGTGACAAGCTCACTCACGCGCGCCTTCTCCTCCCGAAACCGAACAACCGGACACCCGAACAACCGGGAACCCGAACAACCACAAAGCTGAGGACCGACTACCCGGGAATCCACAACCCGGGGACCGACACCCCGGGATCCGGAACACCCCGGCACCCGCGACCGGCGCCCCGACCCCGGCGACCCGGCTGCGACCCGCGGCCGCAACCATCAGCCGCCGCCCGCCCGCCCCGTCGTCCCGCGATCATCCGTCAGCCGGGCACGGCCCCTCGAAGACCAGTCTGCCGCCATCCCGCACCGGCCGTCTGCCAAGCTGGGGGCGAACCGAGCCCGAGCACCGAGGAGCAGGCCCCGTGGACCTGGATGTCTTCGTGACCGCGCACCGGGCGGAGTGGGACCGTCTGGACGCGCTGCTGCGCCGCCGGCGACGGCTGACCGGCACGGAGGCGGACGAACTCGTCGCCCTCTACCAGCGCACCGCCACCCACCTGTCACTGATCCAGTCCAGCGCACCGGACCCGCAGCTCACCGGCCGTCTCACCCAGCTCGTCGCCCGGGCCCGCAGCGCGGTCACCGGT
The DNA here is from genome assembly GCF_009735685.1 of Streptomyces lycii. Lineage (GTDB taxonomy): Bacteria > Actinomycetota > Actinomycetes > Streptomycetales > Streptomycetaceae > Streptomyces > Streptomyces lycii. The sequence continues at coordinate 27,602 of NZ_WHPN01000317.1, forward strand.
GCCCGCCGTGCGAGCTGGCGCGACGCCGTCCACTTCCTGCTGGCGGGCTTCCCCGCGGCGCTCTACCGCACCCGCCGCTGGTGGATCACCACGGCGATCGTCTGCACCGTGGTCGCCGCGGCGATCGGCTGGTGGATCGGCACGCACCCGGAGGTCCAGTCCTCCATCGCCGCTCCCGCGCAGATCCGCGAGATGACCCGCCCGGGCGGCCAGTACGAGTCGTACTACTCGACCCACGCCGCGACCTCGTTCGCCGCCCAGGTCTGGACGAACAACGCCCAGGTCGCCGCCCTCAGCCTGGTCCTCGGCGTCTTCCTCGGTCTGCCGGTGCTGTGGGTGCTGTTCCAGAACATGCTCAACCTCGGCATCGGCGCCGGTCTGATGTCCTCGGCCGGCCGGCTGGACACCTTCCTGGGGCTGATCCTTCCGCACGGGCTGCTCGAACTGACAGCCGTCTTCGTGGCTGCGGGCACCGGGCTGCGCCTCGGCTGGACGGTGGTCGACCCGGGCCCACGGGACCGGCGAACGGCGCTGGCGGAGGAGGGCCGCGCAGCCATGGGCATGGCGATCGGCCTCGCCCTGGTCCTCTTCGTCTCCGGCGTGATCGAAGGCTTCGTCACCCCGTCCGGACTCCCGACCTGTGGCCGCGTCGGCATCGGCGTCGCGGCGGAGCTGGCGTTCCTCGCGTACGTCTACGTGCTGGGCGGTCGTGCCGTGCGGTCCGGCGAGACCGGTGACGTGGAGACGGCCGACCGGAGCCAGGGGCTGCCGACCGCGGCCTGATGTGCGTGCGCGCCGTCCCACCTGCTACTGTCTCTTCATCCCGGAAAGCCTATTGACATGGGTGGTTCGGGGAGGTAGATTTTAACGGTTGCCGCGGAGCTGGACAGGCTCGGGCGGCGTAAGTTAAGATCATCCACAGCTCGCGGCGGCAGGAAATGCCGACGGGGCCATCCGGAAAATCAGCAATGCAATGGCCGATTCGCTTCGACCGAAAAGCATCTGATAAAGTCGGATCAGCCGAAAGGCAAAGGCCTTCCAACGGGCCACCGGAAGTAATTCGGACCGGAAACGGAACGGAAAGCGTCTGGTAAGGTTGGGAACACCGAAGGGAAGCGCCCGGAGGGCCCGGAGACGGGTTCGAAGGAAGCGTCCGTTCTTTGAGAACTCAACAGCGTGCCAAAAGTCAACGCCAGAT
>NZ_WHPN01000318.1 GCF_009735685.1 Streptomyces lycii
CGAGCTGCTGAAACTCGCCCTCCAGCGGCCGGAGCTGGTCTCCCCGGTCTTCGACGCCTACGGCGAGGACGAGTTCACCGCCCCGCCCTACGCCGCGGTGCGCTCGGCCGTCACCGCGGCCGGCGGCACGGCCCCGGGCGACCCGGAGTATCTGGCGCGGGTCCGGGAGGCCGCGCCCGACGACACCGTGCGCACCCTGATCACGGAGCTGGCGGTGGAGCCGCTGCTGGTCCGCCGGGACCCGGACGAGATGTACGCGGGCATGCAGCTGGTCGCCGTACGGCTGGCGGCCGTGGACCGGCGGATCGGCGAGATCCAGGGCGCCATGCGCCGCTCCGAGGCCGGAGGCGGCGGCACGGACAGCGCACCGCTCCAGCAGGAGCTGTGGGTCCTGGAGCAGTACCGGCAGAACCTCCGGGCACGGGGCGCCGAGGCGCTCTGAGCGTTCCGCGCGGGTAACCGTCCGGATGCGCCGGGTCACTGCCCGGGGCAAAAACTGCGCGCAGACCCCTCGTGGCGGGCGTGTGTCGTACTCCACACTGGAGCGGTGCCCAGGGGGTGTCCGGTGGATCTCCGCGGGCCGAGGAGCGGGGTCCGGTGCGTGCGATCGCAAGGCTCCGGGATGCCCTTGTGGCGGAGAGCCGCCAGGCATTCCGGTAACGCCGCTGGGGAAACCCGGCGGTGGCCGGGGGAGCGCGTGCCGGGTACCGCGACGCCGCGGAGATCCGCCGGGCACCCCCTGAGTCCACGGAGCGCGGCGGGTCCGGCCGAGCGGCGCCGGAATCGCCCGCGGAACCGCTCATCCCGTACGGAACGGCCGGTGGCCCGGCCGCGGCCGTTCCGCTGTCGCACGCCGCCCCAGAACCGGCAGCGATCACCCTGGAGGTCGCCCCCGTGCAGACCCGGACCCTGACCGGCACGGCGGAAGCGGTACCGCCGCAGACACTTCCGCCGCACCATCCCGAGGCGTTGGCCGGGCGGCCCTCCGAGCCGCCCGGAGCCGCCGGCCCCGGGGAACTCCCGGACGAGGAACCGACAGAGGAACTCCCGGACGAGGGACCGACAGAGGAACTCCCGGACGGGGAACCGACACCGGACGCGGAACCGCCGGACGCGGAGGCGGAGGCACCGGCCGCGCACCCGCAGCCGCACCCGGACCCGGACGCGGACCCGGCGGCGGACGCGGACACGGACCCCGACGTCCTGCCCGGCGGGGCTCCCGAGCCTCCGCAGGCCGCCGAGGTCCTCACCGCACCGGCCGCCCCGCGGAACGACGGCAGCGGCCCCTCCTCCGACCTCTTCCGCCAGTATCTGCGCGAGATCGGGAGGATCCCGCTGCTGACGGCGGCCGAGGAGGTGGAGCTGGCCCGCCGGGTGGAGGCGGGGCTGTTCGCCGAGGAGAAACTCGGCCGGTTCCCCGACCTGGACTCGCAGCTCGCCGTCGACCTGGACCGCATCGTCGTACTCGGCCGGATGGCCAAGCGCCGGCTGATCGAGGCGAACCTGCGGCTGGTCGTCTCCGTCGCCAAGCGCTACGTCGGCCGCGGCCTGACCATGCTCGACCTGGTGCAGGAGGGCAACCTCGGGCTGATCCGCGCCGTCGAGAAGTTCGACTACGCCCGCGGCTACAAGTTCTCGACCTACGCGACCTGGTGGATCCGCCAGGCCATGTCCCGCGCCCTCGCCGACCAGGCCCGGACCATAAGAGTGCCGGTGCATGTCGTGGAGCTGATCAACCGCGTCGTGCGGGTGCAGCGCCGGATGCTCCAGGAACGCGGCTACGAACCCGCGGCCGAGGAGGTCGCTGCCGAACTCGACCTCACCGCGGAACGGGTCCGGGACGTGCTGCGCCTGGCCCAGGAGCCGGTGTCGCTGCACGCCCCCGTCGGCGAGGAGGACGACGTCGCCCTCGGCGACCTCATCGAGGACGGCGACGCCGCGTCCCCGGTGGAGTCCGCCGCGTTCCTGCTGCTGCGCCGTCATCTGGAGGCGGTGCTCTCCACGCTGGGCGAGCGCGAACGCAAGGTCGTGCAGCTGCGGTACGGCCTGGTGGACGGGCGGCCGCGGACCCTGGAGGAGATCGGCCGGATCTTCGGCGTGACCCGCGAACGGATACGCCAGATCGAGTCGAAGACCCTCAGCAAGCTCCGCGACCACGCCTTCGCCGACCAGCTGCGGGGCTATCTGGACTGACGGCTGCCCCCGGTGTCCCGGAGTCCCGGTGTCCCGTGGCTCCAGGCGACCGGGCGACCGGGGGACCGGCGGCCCCGGGGCGGCGCGCGGCCGCCCCGGGACGGGTTGCCGCCGACGCGGCTCAGTCCACCTCGACGACCGCCTCCGCGAACTGCGCCGAGTACAGCCGGGCGTAGGCGCCGTCCGCCGCCAGCAGCTGCTCGTGCGTGCCCTGTTCCACGATGGCCCCGGACTCCATCACCAGGATCACGTCGGCGTCGCGGATCGTGGACAGCCGGTGCGCGATGACGAAGCTGGTCCGGCCGTGGCTGAGGGTGGCCATGGCGCGCTGGATCAGCACCTCGGTCCGGGTGTCGACGGAGCTGGTCGCCTCGTCCAGCACCAGGATCACCGGGTCGGACAGGAACGCCCGGGCGATGGTGATCAGCTGCTTCTCGCCGGCGCTGACGCCGGTGCCCTCGTCGTCGATCACCGTGTCGTAGCCGTCCGGCAGGGTGCGGATGAACCGGTCGGCGTGCGCGGCCCGCGCCGCTTCCTCGACCTGCCGGCGCGACGCCACCGGACGCGGCGCGTCGCCCGCCTCGCGCAGGGCGCCGTCCGAGCCGCCGATCGCGTCCCGCTCCCCCCGGCTGCTCTTCGCCGGGCCCTTCTTCGCGGGGCCGGACTCCGCCGGGTCCTCCTTCGCGGGGCCGGACTCCGCCGGGTCCTCCTTCACGGAGCCGGACTTCGCCGGGTCCTCCTTCACGGGGCCGGACTCCGCCGGTCCCGCCTCCGCCGGGCCGCTCGCAGCCCCGTACGCGATGTTCTCCGCGATCGTGCCGCCGAACAGCCAGGTGTCCTGGAGCACCATGCCGATGTGGGACCGCAGTTCCTCGCGGGGCAGCCCGGCGATGTCCGCGCCGTCCAGCGTGATCCGCCCGCCGCTGACCTCGTAGAACCGCATCAGCAGATTGACCAGGGTCGTCTTGCCCGCGCCGGTCGGGCCGACGATCGCGACCGTCTGCCCGGGCTCGACCGTCAGCGACAGGTTTTCGATCAGCGGCTTCTCGGGCTCGTAGCGGAACGACACGCCCTCCAGCGCCACCCGGCCGCGGACCGGCGAAGTCCGTACGGCCGGCTCCGGGTCGGGATCCTGCTCCTCCGCGTCCAGCAGCTCGAAGACGCGCTCCGCCGAGGCGACCGTGGACTGCACCAGGTTCGCCATGCTCGCGACCTGCGTCAGCGGCTGGCTGAACTGCCGGGAGTACTGGATGAACGCCTGTACGTCGCCGATGGACAGCGAACCCGAGGCGACCCGCAGCCCGCCGATGACCGCGACCAGCACATAGTTGAGGTTGCCGATCAGCATCATCGAGGGCTGGATGACGCCGCTGATGAACTGGGCGCGGAAACCGGACCGGAACAGCGCCTCGTTGTGCTCGCGGAACGTGTCGGCCGACTCCTGGTGCCGTCCGAAGACCTTCACCAGGGCATGGCCGGTGTACATCTCCTCGATGTGCCCGTTCAGCTTGCCGGTGGTCTTCCACTGCGCCACGAACTGCGGCTGCGCCCGTTTGCCCACGGCCGTCGCGACCACGACCGACACCGGCACCGTGACCAGCGCGACCAGCGCCAGCAGCGGGGAGATCCAGAACATCATGGCGAGTACGCCGACGATGGTCAGCAGGGAGTTCACCACCTGCCCCATGGTCTGCTGGAGCGTCTGGCCGATGTTGTCGATGTCGTTGGTCGCCCGGCTCAGCACCTCACCGCGCGGCTGCCGGTCGAAGTAGGCGAGCGGCAGCCGGGACAGCTTGGCCTCGACGTCCTCCCGCAGCCGGTACACCGCGCGGTTGATGGCGAGCGCCGCCAGCCGGCCCTGGACGACGCCGAACACCCCCGAGGCCGCGTAGATCGCCAGCACCAGCAGCAGCACCGAGCCGACCGGGCCGAAGTCGATGCCCTGGCCGGGCGTGAACTCCATCGCGGCCAGCATGTCGGCGATGTCGCCGTCACCGGAGCTGCGGGCGTTCTCGACCGCCTCCTCCCTGCTGACTCCTTCCGGCAACTGCCGCCCGACGACCCCGGCGAAGATCAGGTCGGTGGCGTGGCCGAGGTATTTCGGGCCGAGCACGGACAGGGTGACGGTCGCGACGCCCGCGGCCAGCACCCCGTACAGCAGGGTCCGGTCGGGAGCCAGGCGGCGCAGCAGCCGCTTGCCGGAGCCCCGGAAGTCCATCGACCGCTCGACCGGACCGCCCATCATGCGCCCCGGGCCGGGCGGGGGCGGCGGGGGACGGCGTACCGCCGAAGTCTGCGGGGTGGTCACGCCGCCTCCTGTTCGGTGAGCTGGGAGAGCACGATCTCCCGGTAGGTCTCGTTGCCGTCCATCAGTTCGTGGTGCGTCCCGGAGCCGACGACGCGGCCCTCGTCGAGGACGAGGATGCGGTCGGCGTCCCGGATGGTGCTCACCCGCTGGGCGACGATCACGACGGTCGCCTCCGCGGTCTCCCGGGCCAGCGCCGCGCGCAGCGCCGCGTCCGTGGCGTAGTCGAGAGCGGAGAAGGAGTCGTCGAAGAGGTAGATCTCCGGCTGCCGTACGAGCACCCGGGCGATCGCGAGCCGCTGCCGCTGGCCGCCGGAGACGTTGCTGCCGCCCTGGGCGACCGGCGCGTCGAGCCCGCCCTCCATCCGCTCCACGAACTCCTTGGCCTGCGCGGTCTCCAGCGCGTGCCACAGCTCCTCGTCGGTCGCCTCCGGTTTGCCGTAACGCAGATTGGAGGCGACGGTCCCGGAGAAGAGGTACGGCTTCTGCGGGACCAGCCCCACGGTGCGGGCGAGCAGCGCCGGGTCGAGGTCCTTGACCGGCACCCCGTCGACGTACACCTCTCCGCCGGTGGGGTCGAACAGCCGCGGCACCAGACCGAGCAGTGTGCTCTTGCCGCTGCCGGTCGAGCCGATCACCGCGGTCGTCTCGCCGGGCCGGGCGGTCAGGTCGACGTCCTGGAGCACCATCGCCTCGGCGCCCGGATAGCGGAAGCAGGCGCCGCGCAGCTCCAGATGCCCGTGCCGGGGGAGCGCGCGCACGGGATCGGCGGGCGGCACGACGCTGGAGTCGGTGCGCAGCACCTCCTCGATGCGCTCCGCGCAGACCTCCGCGCGCGGGATCATCATGAACATGAAGGTGGCCATCATCACGGACATCAGGATCTGCAGCAGATAGGCGAGAAAGGCCGTCAGGGCGCCGATCTGCATGCCGCCGCTGTCGATGCGGTGCGCGCCGAACCACAGAACGGCCACGCCCGCGACGTTCACCACCGTCATCACCAGCGGGAACATCAGGGCCATCAGCCGCCCGGTGCTCAGCGAGACATCGGTCAGCTCGGCGTTGGCGTGGTGGAAGCGCCGCCGCTCGTAGTCGTCCCGGACGAAGGCGCGGATGACGCGGATGCCGGTGATCTGCTCGCGCAGCACGCGGTTCACCGTGTCCAGCCGCTCCTGCATGGAGCGGAACAGCGGCCGCAGCCTGCGCACGATGAGCAGCACCGCGACGGCGAGCACCGGCACGACCGCCAGCAGCAGCGAGGACAGCGGCACGTCCTGGCCGAGTGCCATCAGGATGCCGCCGAAGCACATGATCGGCGCGGTGACCATGAGGGTGCAGGTCATCAGCACCAGCATCTGGACCTGCTGGACGTCGTTGGTGGTCCGGGTGATCAGCGAGGGCGCGCCGAACCGGCCGACCTCCCGGGCGGAGAAGCTCTGCACCCGGTCGAACACGGAGGCCCGGATGTCCCGGCCGACGGCCATGGAGGTACGGGCCGCGAAGAACACCGCGCCGATCGTGCAGCCCGCCTGGACCAGGGTCACCGCGATCATGACGCCGCCGAGTTCCACGATGCGGCCGGTGTCGCCCTTCACGACTCCGTCGTCGATGATGTCGGCGTTCAGCGTCGGCAGATAGAGCGCGGCGAGCGTCTGGACGAGCTGGAGCAGCACCAGCAGGGCGAGGGGGCGTCTGTACGGGGGCAGATGGGAGCGCAGGAGTTTGATCAGCACGTGATGTCTTTCATCGGCTGGGAGTGCGGCGGGTCGGCGGATCGGTGATCACGGGAGAGGCCACCGTGTGATCGAAAGCTTGTGGCAATACTCCGGCAATCCGCGGGGGCCTTCGCCCAAGACCGGGAAAAGTTCCCGGGCTTACGCGCTACGCGTACAAGGCAACCCCTGCCGGCGGCTCGGTGTCCGGCGTGCCGGGCCACACTGCCGTGCGCGGCGGCGCGGGCGCGAACGGTTTTCCGGGCGCTCCCCGGCGGCCGCCGGGCCATTCCCCGAACCGGCTCGCCCCGTGACCGGACGGTCCGGACGGCCCGGGCGGCTTCGGCGGCTTCGCGGATTCTGCGGGTCGGGACGGATCAGCGCGGGTCGGCGCGGGTCAGGGCGGGGCCGCGCGGGTCAGGGCGGGGCCGCGCGGGTCAGACGGCGAAGGCTCCCGGGTGGGTCTGCTCGCGCACGGCGACGTACTGCTGCCGCACGGCCTGCCCCACCGGGCCCTCCTCGCCCGCGTCGAAGATCTGCGCCGCGGCGCCCTGCCAGCGCGGCGGCTCGTGCGCCGGCAGCTGTCCGTGCGCCGCGCCCAGCGCCCAGGCGGCCTGCCGGGCCGCGCCCAGCGCCGCGTAGTCCGCCGGTTCCGGCACGACGACCCGCGCGCCGAAGAGCGCCGGGGCCATCGCCTGCACGGCGGGCAGCCCGGCCGCGGCGCCCAGCAGGAACACCCGCTGCACGGAGACCCCGCGGCCGCGCAGCACGTCCAGCGCGTCCGCGAGCGCGCACAGCATGCCCTCGAACGCGGCCCGCGCCATGTGCTCCGGCTTCATGCTCTCCCGGCGCAGCCCGGTCAGCGTGCCCGCGGTGTGCGGCAGCGCCGGGGTCCGTTCGCCCTCGAGATAGGGGAGGAACACCAGGCCGTGGGAGCCGGGCGTGGACTTCAGGGCCAGCTGGGAGAGCCCTTCGAGGTCGGTGGACAGCAGGTCGGCGGCGCCGCGCAGGACCCGTACCGCGTTGGAGATGTGCACCACCGGCAGATGCATCCCGGTGGCGTCCGCGAACGACGTGATCGTCCCGGAGGGGTCGGCGAGCGCCTCGTGGTGCACCGCGAAGGCGGAGCCGGACGCGCCCAGCGACACCACCGCGTCACCCGTGCCGATGCCCAGCCCCAGCGAGGCCGCCATCGTCTCGCCGGTTCCGGCCGAGATCAGCAGCCCCTCGGGGGTGTAGCCGGCCGGCTCCGCGGGCCCGAGCACGTCCGGCAGCGCGACCTGGTGGCCGAGGGCCAGCTCGACCAGGTCCGGGCGGTACGCCCCGGTGGCCGCCGACCAGTAACCGGTGCCCGAGGCGCCGCCCCGGTCGGTCGTGCGGCGCGCGGGCCGGCCGAGCAGCTGCCAGACCAGCCAGTCGTGCGGCTGCATCAGCGCGGCGGTCCGGGCGGCGGCCTCCGGTTCGGTCCGCGCGAGCCAGCGCAGCTTGGCCACCGGCTGCGCGGCCTGCGGCACCGAGCCCACGGCCTGGGCCCACGCCGCCCGCCCGCCGAGCGCGTCGACGAGGTCGGCCGCGGCGGCCTGCGCGCGCTTGTCGTTGCCGAGCAGCGCGGGCCGTACGAGTTCACCGCCGGAGTCGAGCGCGAGCAGCCCGTTCTGCTGGGCGGAGACCCCGATCGCCTGGACCCCTTCGAGCACCCCGCCGGCGGCGGCCTCGCCGAGCGACATCAGCCAGGCCTGCGGATCCGTCTCGGTCGGCCTGCCGCCCTCCGTACCACCCTCGAACGGGTGCGCGGCATACCCCTGCCTGATCACGGCACCGCTGTCGCTGTCACAGACGACAATGCGCGTGTACTCGTACGAACTGTCCAGTCCGGCGACGATCCCCATGGGGTCAGATGATGCCCTATCGCCCGCCCGCCCCGACGCCGAGCGTCCTGGCCTGCCCCGGTGCCGGGTGCCCGGGCCCGCGCTGACGCGGAGGGTCCGCGCCTGCCTGGCCCCGGTGCCGGGGGGCCGGGTCCGCGCTGAGCGGAGGGTCCGCGCCTGCCTGGCCCCGGTGCCGGGGGTCCGGGCCCGCCCTGACGGGGAGAGTCCGGGCCCGCCTCGATGCCGAGCGTCCGGTGCCAGCCAGTCCCGACGCCGAGCGTCCTGGGCCAGCCCGTCCCGGCGCCGAGCGTCCGCTCCTGCGACGCCGAGCGCCCGCCCGGGCACTGGGCCCGGGCGGGCGCTCGGCGTCGGGGCGTCCCCGGCGCGGGTCAGGTGTTGCTCGTGCCCCAGTCGTCCTCCGCGGTGCCGCGCTGGTCGCGCAGTGACCGGACGCGCTCGGTCACGGAGCCGGGAAGCCGGTCGCCGAACCTCGTGTCGACCGTGTCCGCGGCCTTGGACGCGGCCTGGCGGCCGCTCTGCGCCGCGGTCTCGGCGGCGTTGCGGACCGCCGGGTTCTGGGCGACCTGCCGTGCGGTCTTCAGAAGCTGCTCGTAGCGCTCGCGCCCGGCCCGCGAGCCGAGGACGTAACCGACGGCCAGTCCGGTGATGAACGTGAGCCGGTACCGCATGGCGTTCCTCCTTGTCTGCGGTGCGTACTGGCCGCCTGCCCCGGGACCGGGCGGTGATGCTTTACCGATTTCGGAGCACGGCCTGTCATGCGCTAATGTATTGCTCGCAGCGAGGGAACGCCCCCGGGGAGACCGGACCGGCGGGACCGAGCAGAGCAGTCCCCTGTAGCTCAATCGGCAGAGCAGCCGGCTGTTAACCGGCAGGTTACTGGTTCGAATCCAGTCGGGGGAGCAGCGGAGAAGGGCCCCCTTCCGGGGGCCTTTTGCTTTGCTCCGTACGGCGGCGGACGGATGCGGCGACCATGATCGTGTGCATGCCTCGGACGTCCGCGGCCCGTACGGGCGGCAGATCCTATGAGCGGCTATGCTGCGGCAGACGGCGCGCACACTTGTGCGCGGCACGCCGTGACGGGGCGGTAGCTCAGCCGGTTAGAGCAGCGGACTCATAATCCGTCGGTCGTGGGTTCGAGTCCCACCCGCCCCACCCAGCGAGCCCGGCGAAGAATCGTTGTGAGCTGTGGGGACGCCGGGTGCGGGGGCACTCCGCGTTCGGTGGGCGCCTCACGGAGACGGGCGGCGCGGGTCTTCCCGTGCGTGACGGGCCCCGGGCGTCCCCGTCCCCCCGGGTATCCGTGCCGGACCCCGGGCGTCCCCGTATCCGTCCGTGCCGGACCCCGGGCGTCTCCGCGTCCGTGCCGGGCCTTGAGCGTCCCCGCATGCGGGTGGTGGACCTCGGGCGACCGTGATCGTCGGCCCATGAGCCTTTCCGCGCGGGCCGGTGGATCCGAGGGGTCGTTCCGGCCTGTCCGCTCGGGAGCCGGCGGACCGCGGCCGGTGCGCACGGAGCTTGCGCCGCGCGCACGAGTTCGGCAACCGCTGGGCCGCCGTTCGAGTGGCGCGGGGCCGCGTACGGAGAGACCCTGGAGCAGAGGGGCCGGACCACCGTGTCGTGGAGCGGAGCCCCGTGAACGGTGGCTGGGCCGGAGCACGCGACCGCGGATGGAGATGGCCCGCCGTGACCCTGGAAACGAAGACGATCGACAAGCCGGATGACCGCCGGGACTTCCCCCGTGGCCATCTCGAAACGCTGCACCTGACCGGACTGGACTTCGCCGTGGCCGTCTTCGAGCCCGGCTGGCGGTGGTCGGAGTCGGTCGGGCCGATAGCCGGGACCGACAGCTGCCAGGTCCACCACAACGGGTTCGTCGTGCAGGGGCGCATGCGCCTGCGGATGGACGACGGTGCCGAGGGCGAGGTCGGAGCCGGGGACGTCTTCGTCTGTTCGCCGGGGCACGATGCCTGGGTCGTCGGTGACGAACAGGTCGTCGTGTACGACTTCGCCGGCGGTATGGCCTCGGAGTACGCGAAACCGAACGGCTGAGGAGGCTGATCCGGATGACGTTCGTCCAGATCATCGACTACGAGACGACCCGTGAGCCGGAGATGGAAGCGGTCTTCGACGAGTGGGAGAAGGCGACCGAGGGGAAGCGGACCGTGACCCGGGAGATCCACAGTCAGGACCGCGAGAACCCGCGCCACTACGTCGACGTCGTGGAGTTCCCGTCGTACGAAGCGGCGATGCGGAACAACGACCTGCCCGACACCCAGCGGCTCGCCGGCAAGTTCCGTGAGCTGTGCACCCGTGAGCCGAAGTTCACGAACCTGGAGGTGGTGCAGGAGCTGTGAAGCACGCGAGGTGAGTCCGAGCGCGGCGGCCCGGTGGCGGTGACCGCCGCGTCGTGGGGCGCGGAGGGCGGCGCCGCGGGCGCCGGGCCGCCCGTACGGCAGTGCGCCCGTACGGCAGTACGCCAGTACCGACGGGTCGCGCCGCCGAGCCGCGCCCGCCGTCGTTCCGCGTTCTTCCCGTCCCTTCGCGTTCTTGCCGTCGCCCGGCGCGGGCCTCCGCTCCCCGCCGGGCCCCCGGCGGTGTCCCTGCCGGCCCGGATCCCGCGTCCCGCTCCTCACCGCACCGTCGTGACGCCGTGACGCCGTGACGCCGTGACGCCGCACCGTCGTGCACCACCGTGACGCCGCACCACCGTGATGCAGTGATGCCGTGACGCCGCACCGCCATGAGGCCGCACCGCCTTGACGCTGTCCGCCGGGCTCCGTTGTCCGGCGGACAGCGCTGTCCGGCCGGGCGCGGCTGCCCGGCCGGCGTCGAGCCGCTGCCCGTCCGCCGCCACGGTCCTGTGCCGCGGGGACCCGCCGGGGTCGCCCCCGAGGAACTTCGGGGTCCGGCTCTGCCCATGGGTGGATGGTGCCGCGCCGCCCCCACGCCGTACGTTGCTACGCGGAAGCGGCAACGGCCGGGGGCACGACCGCCCCCGCGGCAGACCGTCGGCGCCGCCAGAACGCGGAGGACACACGCACATGACTGAACGGCTGGATACCGCCGACGGGCCCGTGGGGAGTCCCGCCCCGGCGGAGGCCGTGGCCGTGGCCCCGGACGACCGCCCCCCGGAGCGGGGAGCCGGACTCTCGGCGGCGGAGGTCGCCGCCCGGGTCGAGGCGGGGCAGGTCAACGACGTACCGAGCCGGTCCAGCCGCAGCCTCGGGGAGATCGTCCGGGCCAACCTGTTCACCCGGATCAACGCGATCATCGGCGTCCTGTTCGTGATCATCATGATCGTGGGCCCGGTCCAGGACGGGCTGTTCGGCGGCGTCATCCTGGCGAACACCGTCATCGGCATCATCCAGGAGCTGCGGGCCAAGCGGACGCTGGACCAGCTGGCGATCGTGGGCGAGACCCGGCCCTCGGTGTGGCGCGACGGGCGGCTCGCCGAGATCGCGCCGTCCGAGGTCGTCATCGACGACATCATCGAGATCGGCCCCGGCGACAAGATCGTCGTCGACGGCCGGACCGTGGCCTCCGACAATCTGGAGGTCGACGAGTCGCTGCTCACCGGCGAGGCCGACCCGGTCGTCAAGGAACCGGGCGACCCGGTGATGTCCGGCAGCTTCGTCGTCGCGGGCACCGGCGCGTTCGCCACCACCCGGGTCGGCCGTGACGCCTACGCCGCCCAGCTCGCCGAGGAGGCCAAGCGCTTCACGCTGGTGGACTCCGAACTGCGGCAGGGCATCAGCACCATCCTCAAGTACGTCACATACGTGATCATCCCGGCCGGCATCGCGCTGATCATCAGCCAGTTCATGATCAACGACGGGGATCTGCCCGAGGCGGTGCGCCGCATGGTGGGCGGCCTGGTGCCGATGGTCCCCGAGGGCCTGGTGCTGCTGACCTCCATCGCCTTCGCCGTCGGCGTCGTACGGCTGGGCCAGAAGCAGTGCCTGGTCCAGGAACTGCCCGCGATCGAGGGGCTGGCCCGGGTCGACACCGTCTGCCTGGACAAGACCGGCACCCTCACCCAGGCCGCGATGGACGTCGAGGAGGTCCGCGCGGTCGAGGACGGTGTGCCGCTCGAGGACGTCCTCGGCGCGCTCGGCACCGCCGACGAGCGGCCCAACGCCTCCCTCCAGGCCGTCATCGACCGTTTCCCCGCCCCCGACGGCTGGACGGTGCGCGCCGGCGCCCCCTTCTCCTCCGCCCGCAAGTGGAGCGGCGCCACCCTCACCGACGCCTCCGGCACCACCGCCACCTGGCTGCTCGGCGCCCCCGACGTCCTGCTGCCGGCCGGGCACCCCGTGCTCGCCGACGCCGACTCCTACGGCTCCCGCGGGCTGCGGGTGCTGCTCCTCGCCCGGACCGGCGATGACCTGGACACGCTGCTCGCCGACCCGGGGCGGGCGTCCGGTTCGGCCACCGCCGCCGCCCTCGTCGTGATCAAGCAGCGCATCCGGCCGGAGGCGCACGAAACGCTCCGCTACTTCGCCGACCAGGGCGTCGACTCCAAGGTCATCTCCGGCGACAACGCCCTCTCCGTCGGTGCCGTCGCGCGCGGGCTCGACCTGCCCGGGGCCGAACACCCCGTGGACGCGCGGTCACTGCCGCAGGAGAAGGAGGAACTGGCCGACGCCGTCGAGGCCAACTCCGTCTTCGGCCGGGTCGGGCCGCAGCAGAAGCGCGACATGGTCGGGGCCCTCCAGTCGCGTGGCCACACCGTCGCCATGACCGGCGACGGCGTCAACGACGTGCTGGCCCTCAAGGACGCCGACATCGCCGTGGCCATGGGCTCCGGCAGCCCCGCGTCCCGGGGCGTGGCGCAGATCGTGCTGCTCAACAACAGCTTCTCCTCGCTGCCGTCCGTCGTCGCCGAGGGCCGGCGCGTCATCGGCAACATCGAACGCGTCGCCAACCTCTTCCTCACCAAGACCGTCTACGGCGCGCTGCTCGCGGTCGTCGTCGTCCTCGCCCAGGTGCCCTACCCCTTCCTGCCGCGCCATCTGACGCTCATCGGTTCGCTGACGATCGGCATCCCCGCGTTCTTCCTGGCGCTCGCGCCCAACGCGGAACGGGCGAAGTCCGACTTCGTCGGCCGGGTGCTGCGCTTCGCCGTCCCGGCGGGCGCACTCGCGGCGGCCGCCACCATCGGTTCGTACTTCATGGCCCGCGCGGTCTACGACGGTGATCTGGAGGCGGAGACCTCCATCGCCTGTCTGACGCTGTTCCTGGTCGCACTCTGGGCGCTGGCGGTCATCGCCCGGCCCTACACCTGGTGGCGGGTGCTGCTGGTGGCCGGGATGGGCCTGGCGTTCGTGACCGTGCTGGCGGTGCCGTTCCTCCAGGAGTTCTTCCAGATCGAGCTGGTCGGCGTGCAGGCACCGTGGACCGCGGTCGCCGTCGCCGCCGCGGCCGGCGCGGCGCTGGAGATCATCTGGAGCGTGCTGCGCCGGCGGGCCCGGCAGGAGGAGGCGGCTGCCTGACCGGCCCGGGGGAGCCGGGGCGGGACCGGACGGAGCCGGAACGGAGCCTGATGGAGCCGGATGGAACCGCCCGGAGCCGGGTGGAGCCGATGGAGCCGGACAGGGCCGGGTGGAGCCGGACGGAGCCGGGGGACCGGGCGGGGCGGGTGCCCGGCCCGCGCCCCCGGTCCGGTTCCGTCCACGAGCCCTGCGCCGAACGGGGGAGCACCCGGTTGGCGCGCCGGACGGCGGGCACCCGTGCCGGGCCGGAGGCGACGGCGCCTCCGCGGCCCGAAGCCCGCCCGACCCGGAGTGGTGATCTCCCGCATGAGCAGCAAGAACGAGACGTTGGCGCGGGCCCTGCTCGACGAGCTGGGGCGCACGTACGCGGCCGAGGCCGGGATCCGGCTGAAGGACTCGCCGCAGCCGCTCTACCAACTCCTGGTGCTGTCGGTGCTGCTGTCCGCGCGGATCCGGGCCGACATCGCGGTGGCCGCCGCCCGCGCGCTCTTCGACGCCGGGATGAAGGACGCCCGGCACATGGCGGACGCGACCTGGCAGCAGCGCGTCGACGCGCTGGGCGAGGGTGGCTACCGGCGCTACGACGAACGCACCTCGACCCAGTTGGGCAAGGGCGCGGAACTGATGCTGGAGAAGTACCGGGGCGACCTGCGGCGGCTGCGGGACGACGCGGACGGTACGGAGCGGGAGAAGGCGCTGCTGCGGGAGGTCCCCGGCATCGGCCCGACCGGCGCCGACATCTTCCTGCGGGAGGCGCAGGGCGTCTGGCCGGAGTGCCGCCCCTATCTCGACGCGAAGGCGCTGGCGGGGGCCGAGCGGGTCGGGCTGCCGAGTTCGCCGTCGGCGCTCGCGAAGCTGGTGGAGGAGAAGGACCTGCCGCGGCTGGCTGCGGCGCTGGTCCGGGTGGCGCTCGACAAGAAGGCCGCGGACCGGGTGCGGGAGACGGCGGCCGGGTGAGAGCGCCCGGCCGCTCATCGCCGGCGGGGCGTGGGCGAACGGCGGGACGCGGACGTACGTGAACGGCGGGACGTACGTGAACGGTCGGATGTACGCGGGACGGCCGGGCGTACGCGAATACGGTGGGGCGTACGCGAACGGCGGGACGTACGGGAACAATGGGATGTACGGGAACAGCGGGGCGTACGCGGGCGGACGAGGCGTACGCGGGACGGCGAGGCCTGCGCGGGACGGCGAGACGTACGTGAAACGGCGGAGAACTCCTTCCTCACCCGGTGGGCGGGACGGAAGAAGTTCTCCGCCGCAGGGGCGGGGGACCGGCGGGACGCCCGGCGCGCGGCCCGGACGGTGTCCGGTGCGGTGGCCGGGGATCCGGCGACCGCACGGGTCAGGAGCCCAGTCGCCCACCGGTCAACCGGGCGAGCGGCCCGCGGCGGCGTGCCGCGCGGCGGCGCACGAGGGCCACGGAGGTGCCGGCCACCGCGAGGGCGCCCGCGCCTGCCGCGCCCGCGGCGACCGCCTTGCGGGCCTTGACGGCGACCCACGCCGTACCGGCCACCGCGGCGGCCTTCTTCGGCGCCGCCGCCACGGTGCGGCCGGTGGCCGTCGCCTTGTCGGCGGTGACATGCGCGGTCTTGGCGGCGGCGCCCTGGAGGGTGCCGCGGGCGGACGTGAACTTCCCGCTGCCGTTGCGCGCTGTGCTCTCCGCGGTGTTCCCGGCGGCGCGGCCGTTCCCGGCCGTGCTGTCCGCCGTGCCCTTGGCGGACTTGGCCGCGGAGGTGCCCGTGGAGGTGCCCGTGGAGGTGCCCGGCGTCTCGGACGACGTGCTCTTGGCCCGTTCCGCCGTGCTCCGCGCGGACTTGGCGGCCGTGCCGTCATTGCGGTTCTGTGTGCGTACGTTCTTCTTCTCAGCCATGCACGCCGCTTAACCGCTGCCCCTGGCAGCAAACACGGACTGTCGTCGGTGCTCTCTGAGCTGTATGCACTTCCCCGGCATCAACAATTTTGCCTAGGCGTGTGTAGCGCAGAGTGGCATGGGTAGGCGCCTCTCCGTCCCCGAAGGAGACGCATGGAGGTCACTATGGACACCACGGCAGGTACGACTGTGACAGCCGTCTCGCCGACCGAGGCCCAGGCCGATACGGCGGTGAACGTTGGGGATATGCCGTGGATCGAAGATCCCACTCAGGTTGCTCCGCAGGACGCACGGGAGCTGTCGAAGGTGTTCTTCGACCGCCTCGCGGAGCTCGAAGAGGGCACCCACGAATACCAGTACGCCCGGAACAGCCTCATCGAGCTGAACCTCTCCCTCGTCCGGTTCGCCGCGCGCCGGTTCCGCAACCGCTCGGACGAGATGGAGGACATCGTCCAGGTCGGCACGATCGGACTCATCAAGGCGATCGACCGGTTCGACCTGACCCGCTCGGTGGAGTTCACCACCTTCGCCGTGCCGTACATCGTCGGTGAGATCAAGCGTTTCTTCCGGGACACCAGCTGGTCGGTCCACGTCCCGCGCAGGCTGCAGGAGCTGCGCATCGACCTGGCCAAGGCCAACGACGTCCTGTCGCAGCGGCTGGACCGCGCGCCGACGCCGGAGGAACTGGCCGAGCACCTGGGGCTCACCGCGGAGGAGGTCCTCGAGGGGATCGTCGCGAGCAACGGCTACGCCGCCGGCTCGCTGGACATCCCCGTGGACGACGGCGCCGAGAACGGCCGGGCGAGCACCCTCGCCGATCTCATGGGCGACATCGACCCGGGCATCGAGACGGTGGAGAATCTGCACGCCCTCAAGCCGCTGGTGGAAAAGCTCGGCGAGCGCGACCGGACCATTCTCCAGATGCGTTTCGGCGCGGAGATGACGCAATCCGAGATCGGCGCGGAACTGGGTATTTCCCAGATGCATGTGTCGCGGTTGCTGTCCCGCATGCTGAAGGAACTCCGCGCGGGAATGCTGCCGGACCAGGTCTGAGCGTTTCCCTGCTCCTGCCCGGCGTTCGCGGGTCGTGCCCGTGTACGAGCCCGTGCCCCGTGCCCGAGTCCGAGCCCGTGTCCGTGTTCGGCCGGGGCCCCGTCGGGTCCCGGCCGTCGAGTCCGGCCGGGCCGAGGGGCGACGGGGACGACGGGCCGACCGTCGACGGGCGGGACGAGGGACGAGACGGGAAGCAGCCGGCATGCGGCACCACCCTCGGGTGTGCCGCATGCCGGCTCTCCGGCGTGGTGGCATCCGCGCATCGGACGCGGTCCCGATGTGATGCGGTGACGCCACTCCGGAGCCGGAGACGCGGCGAACGGAGGACCGGACCTTCCGGAAGGACGGCAGGCCGGGAAAGCGGGACCGACCGGGAAAGCGAGACGGACCGGGAAGACCTGACGGACCGGGAAGACCTGACGGACCGGAAAGCGAGACCGATCGGGGAAAGCGCGGACCGGGAAGACGTGACGGACCGAGGGGGCGCGGCCNCGCGCCCCCTCGGTCTTCCGGCGTCGGGCTGTGCTGTTTGCGTGCCCGCTCCCGGCGGGCTGCTACCAGCGGTACCAGCGGCCCCGTTTCCCGCCCGCGCCGGCCGGGCGGACGAAGAAGCCGACGAGCCAGAGAACCAGCACGATCACCGCGATGTACCACAGTGCTTTCAGGGCGAATCCCGCGCCGAAAAGAATGAGCGCGAGGAGCAGTACGAGAAGAACCGGACCCATGGTTATCAACCTCCAGTCCGCCTTTTGCCCCTGATTTCCGTGAACACGCGGGTGTTCTCCGGCGAGGGCGTCCGGCCGGGAGGAATCCGCCGGCTACTTCGCCTCGGGCGCCCGCACGATCACGAGGGGGCACGGCGCGTGGTGCGAGAGGTGCTGGCTCACCGATCCGAGCAGCGCGCCCTTGAAACCGCCCAGCCCCCGGCTGCCGACGACGAGCAGCGAGGCTCCCTCGGCTGCCTCCAGCAACACCCGGACGGGGCTGCCGGGCTGGGTGAGGGCGCGGATCCGTACCTGCGGCTCGGGGCCCACGGTCTCGTCGATCGTGGTGAGCAGGGTGAGCTGCGCGGAACCCTCGATGGTCTCGTCCGTCGCGGCCGTCGGCGGCGTCAGCCCGGCCCAGGCGACATGGCCGGGCCACTCCCAGGACATGATGGCGTCGACCCGGGCGCCGGTCAGCCGCGCCTGTGCGACGGCCCAGCGCAGGGCCTCCCGGGAGGGTTCGGAACCGTCGACCCCCACCACGATCCGGTTGCCGTCACCGCCATTGTCGGTCGGGTCCATGACTGCCATCTCCCTGGGGTTGTCGGGTGAGAAGTTACGTCCTTAATGATCCCGTTGTATCCGCTATCGGGCCATCTGTACCGGGCCGGGCGGACGCTGTCCGGGTGCCCGGGGCGGGCGGTGGCGGGCCCCGGCGGGCTGCCCGGGCGGGCCGGCGCGCGGGACCGCGGGTCCATGGGCGGAGCCGGGGTCCGTACGGGACGGGCGCCCGGCCCCTAAGTCCCGTGGAGTGTCCGGCTCAGTGGCCGGCCGGCTCCGCGCGGGGCCCGGCTGTCCGGGCGGCGCCGGTGTCCCGCGCCCCCCGGTCCCGGCGGACGGCACCGGCCCGCCGGAAGCCCGGTGATTCCTGGGTTACCGCGTGCGGCGCCGTCACACCTCGTCAGTTCTCGGAGAAGAAGTCCACGATCGCTGCGGCGAAGCCCGGATCCCCCACGGCCGCCACGTGGTCGCCGGGCACCGTCAGCAGCCGGGCGTCCGGCAGCGCGTCCACCAGCACCGAGGGCCGCACGGCCAGCGGGTCCTCGTCCCCGGCGAGCACCAGCACCGGGACCCGCACGTCGGCGAGCGGCATCGTCCCCTGGTGCACGGCGGCGGCGTGGGCGGCGAGCGCCGCGCGGTCCGCGCCGACCGCGTCGGCCAGCGCCCGGAAGCCGGCCGCCTCCGGGCCGACCGCGGACGGGTCCTCCGCGGTGAGCGCGGCGACGATGCCCTCCGGGGGCACGGCGCGGGTGTCGAGCCCGCCCATCTCCACGATCCCGGCACCCACGCCGCCCGCCACCAGCCGGGTTATCCGGTCGTCGGCGGCCGCGGCGAGCAGGGAGACCACGGCGCCCATCGAATACCCGGCGAGCCGCACGTGCTCCGCGCCCAGCTCGTCGAGGAGCGCGCTCAGGTCGCGGGCCATGGCCGGCTCGCCGTAACGCGCGGAGTCGTGCGGCTTCCCGGAGCGGCCGTGCCCCCGGGCGTCGATGCCGACGACCCGGTGGCCGCGGGCGGTCAGCGCGCCGACGATCCCGGGGGCGGACCAGTTGGTGAAGGTGTCCGCGACGAAGCCGTGGTGCAGCACCACGGGCGGCCCGGCCGGCTCCGTACCGGCGGGCTCGGCTTCGTACACGTGATAGCGGATCACCGTGCCGTCGAAGGAGGTGAACGCGTGGGTGGCCGCTCGGGGAAGGTCCTCCGCGGCGGGCCGGGGCCCGCCGACGGAAGGGGTCTGCGGGGTCTGCTGCGTCATGAGGTGTCCCGTCCGGTCGTGGCGGGGGCGGGCCGCGCGGCCCGTTCCGCCCGGCCGCCGCCGGGCCCGCCCGGTCCGTGTCCGGGCCGACGGTAACGGCGCAGTTCACGGGGCGGCGACGGCGGGGGCGCGGCTTGTGGGACGGCACAGCCCGTGGCCGTACGTCCTGGGAGCCAGCCCCGATCTTCCGGGCGGACGTGGACCGCGGGCGGTGCGCGTGGTGTCGTAGCGGCTCCGACCCGGCCTCGGGACCTTCCTCGCGGGCCCGGTCCGAGCCGTCGACGAGGAGGGCCCTTGCGCGCCTGGCAGGTTCACGAACCGGGGGAGCCGGTCGACGTGCTGAGACTGGAGCGTGTCGCCGACCCCGCGCCCGGGCCCGGCCGGATCACGGTCCGGGTGCTCGCCGCCGCGGTGAGCTTCCCCGACGTCCTGCTGTGCCGCGGGCTCTACCAGATCAAGCCGGCGATGCCCTTCACCCCCGGGCTGGAGGTCTGCGGAGAGGTCCTGGAGACCGGGGAGGACGTCACCTGGCCGGCCGTGGGCGACCGGGTGGTGGGCCTGTCCGCGCTGCCGCACGGCGGGTTCGCGGAGCACACCGTCATGGAGGCCCGCTCGGCGCTGCCCGCCCCGGAGGCGCTGGACGACCCGGCCGCCGCGGCCTTCTACATCAGCTACCAGACGGGCTGGTTCGGGCTGCACCGGCGGGCCCGGCTGCGGGCGGGGGAGACCCTGCTCGTGCACGCGGCGGCGGGGGGCGTCGGCAGCGCGGCCGTGCAGCTGGGGAAGGCGGCCGGGGCGACGGTGATCGGTGTCGCGGGCGGCCCCGACAAGGTCAAGATCGCCCGTGGGCTTGGCGCCGACGTGGTCGTCGACCGGCACCGGGAGGACTTCACCGAGGTCGTGGCCGAGGTGACCGCCGGGCGCGGCGCGGACGTCGTCTACGACCCGGTGGGCGGCACCGCCTTCAGCGGGTCCGCGCGCTGCATGGCCTTCGAGGGCCGTCTCGTCGTCGTGGGCTTCGCCAGCGGTGTCGTGCCCCGGCCCAGCCTCAGCGGGGCGCTGATCGACAACTACACCATTCACGGCCTGCACTGGGGCCTGTACGCCCGGCGCGACCGGCCCGGTATCCGCCGCGCCCACGAGGAGCTGACCGCACTCGCGGCACGCGGCGCCGTCAGCCCGCTGGTCGGCGAGCGGCTGCGGCTGGCCGACGTCGCCGACGGCCTCCAGCGGCTCGTGGACGGGACGGCGGGCGGACGGGCGGTGATGCTGCCGGACTGAGCCGGGCCGGTGTACGCGCGCAAGTCGGTTGGCACGGGGGGGATCCACACGAGGGAGTTCCTTGATGAGACCGGTGGACGTGACGCGGGACAACGGCCGGACGGCCCCCAAGGCCGTAGATCCGCGGCCGCTGCACGGGCGGCGGGCCGAACTCCGGGCCCTCGCCGAGCTGCTGGAGGGGGCGGCGCGCGACGGTACGGGCGGCGCGTTGCTGATCCTGGGCGAACGCGGGCTCGGGCGCAGCGCACTGCTCGAACGGGCCGCGGCGCACGCGGCGGGCGCGACGGTGCTCCGCACCAGGGCCGTCGAGGCGGAGCGGACCATTCCGTACAGCGGGCTGCACGCGCTGCTCGTACCGGGGGCCGCAGGACCGCGTCCGGGGGCCGGACGGCTCGCGCCGCTGGCGGAGGCGCTGGCGCTGCTGGGGCCGGAGCCGGTTCCGGAGGGCCGCGCCGCGGGGCCGGAACCGGGCCCGGTGAACCGCGGCGCGGGACGGGCCGCGGCGGTACGAGGAGCCAGGGCCGGCGCGTGCGGCACCTGCGGCGGCACGGCCCCGCCGGGCTCCGCCGGTGCGCCGGGAGCGGACGCCGGGCGCCGGGCGGGAGACCCGTCCAGCGGTCCGAAGGGACCGAAGGCGGCCGAGAGTTCCCTCAGTCCCCACAGCTCCGTCAGCTCCGTCAGTTCCAACGGTCTCAAGGGGCTCGATGGCCTCAAGGGGCTCGACGGCCTCAACGGTGCCGGCCGTCCGGGCGCGGCGGGCAGTGCGCGGGCGGACGGGACGCGGGCGGACGGGCCGCGCC
>NZ_WHPN01000319.1 GCF_009735685.1 Streptomyces lycii
CGCTGACGGCCTATTACCTGATCTTCGGCAGCGGGCTGCTGCTGACCGTGCTGGGCCTGGTGATGGTCTTCTCGGCCTCCCAGATCCAGGCCCTGGAATCCGAGCTGGCCTCCACGTACTTCTTCAGCAAGCAGCTGGTGGCCGCCGTGATCGGCGCGGTGCTGCTCCTCGTGGCCTCGCGGATGCCGGTCCGGCTGCACCGCGGCCTGGCATACCCGCTGCTCGCCTGCTCGCTCTTCCTGATGGCCCTGGTGCAGGTGCCGGGGCTGGGGCACGCCGTCAACGGCAACCGGAACTGGCTCCAGATCGCCGGCTCGTTCCAGCTCCAGCCCAGCGAGTTCGGCAAGCTCGCCCTCGTCCTGTGGGGCGCGGACCTGCTCGCCCGCAAGCAGGAGAAGAAGCTGCTGGCGCAGTGGAAGCACCTGCTGGTGCCGCTCGTCCCGGCGGCGTTCCTGCTGCTCGGCCTGATCATGCTCGGCGGTGACATGGG
The DNA here is from genome assembly GCF_009735685.1 of Streptomyces lycii. Classification (GTDB taxonomy): domain Bacteria; phylum Actinomycetota; class Actinomycetes; order Streptomycetales; family Streptomycetaceae; genus Streptomyces; species Streptomyces lycii. The sequence goes on from NZ_WHPN01000319.1 coordinate 491, forward strand.
CACCGCGGTGATCCTGACCGCGATCCTCTTCGGGCTGCTCTGGCTCGCCGGGGCCCCGACCCGGCTGTTCGCGAGCGTGCTGGCCTTCGCCGGGGCCGTCGGCGCCGTCCTCATCGCCACCAACCCGAACCGGCTGGCACGGCTGGAGTGCCTGGGGGCCACCGACCCCGGCGCCAACGACCAGTGCTGGCAGGCGGTGCACGGGATCTACGCGCTCGCCAACGGCGGCTGGTTCGGCTCCGGGCTCGGGGCGAGTGTGGAGAAATGGGGTGAACTCCCGGAACCGCACACCGACTTCATCTTCGCCGTGACCGGGGAGGAACTCGGCCTGGCGGGGACGCTGTCGGTGCTCGTCCTCTTCGCGGCTCTAGGCTATGCGGGTATCCGCGTGGCCGGACGCACGGAGGACCCCTTCGTGAGGTACGCCGCGGGAGGTGTGACCACCTGGATCACGGCCCAGGCCGTGATCAACATCGGTGCGGTGCTCGGCCTGCTGCCGATCGCCGGTGTCCCGCTCCCGCTCGTCTCCTACGGAGGGTCAGCCCTGCTGCCGACCATGTTCGCCGTCGGGCTGCTGATCGCGTTCGCGCGCAGCGAGCCCGCCGCGCGGGCGGCACTGGCCATGCGGCAGCCTTACCCCGGGCGGTTCCATCCGAAGAGATGGCGGGCCCGGATGAGAAGGAAGACGATGAGACGGCGTGCCGGCAGGCCGCCGTCCGGAGAGCGGTGAATTTCGGTGCATGTCGTACTCGCCGGTGGGGGGACCGCCGGCCACATCGAGCCCGCGCTCGCCCTCGCGGACGCCCTGCGGAGGCAGGACCCGGCCGTGGGCATCACGGCCCTGGGCACGGAGCGTGGACTCGAGACCCGGCTGGTGCCCGAGCGGGGCTACGAACTGGGACTGATCCCGGCGGTGCCGCTGCCACGCAAACCCACTCCGGAACTCATCACCGTCCCGGGACGGCTGCGCGGCACCATCAAGGCGGCCGAGCAGATCCTGGAGCGGACCCGGGCCGACTGCGTCGTCGGGTTCGGCGGCTATGTGGCGCTGCCCGGCTATCTCGCGGCCAAGCGCCTCGGGGTGCCGATCATCGTCCACGAGGCCAACGCCCGGCCCGGACTCGCCAACAAGATCGGCTCCCGCTACGCGGCGGCCGTCGCGGTGTCCACCCCGGACAGCAAGCTGCGCGGTGCCCGCTACGTCGGCATCCCGCTGCGCCGCACCATTGCGACGCTCGACCGGGCCGCGGCCCGGCCGGAGGCCCGCGCGGCGTTCGGGCTCGACCAGAACCTGCCGACGCTGCTGGTGTCCGGTGGTTCCCAGGGGGCGCGCCGGCTGAACGAGGTCGTCCAGGCGGTCGCGCCGGTCCTCCAGCGTTCGGGCATCCAGATCCTGCACGCCGTGGGACCGAAGAACGAACTGCCGCAGGTCGACAACATGCCGGGAATGCCGCCGTACATCCCGGTACCGTATGTGGACCGGATGGATCTGGCCTACGCCGCGGCGGACATGATGCTCTGCCGGGCGGGCGCGATGACCGTCGCCGAGCTGTCCGCCGTCGGGCTGCCGGCCGCCTACGTACCGCTGCCGATCGGCAACGGCGAACAGCGGCTCAACGCCCAGCCGGTGGTCAAGGCGGGCGGCGGACTGCTCGTCGACGACGCCGAACTGACGCCCGAATGGGTCCAGGGCCAGGTGCTCCCGGTGCTCGCCGACCCGCACCGGCTGTACGAGATGTCCCGGGCGGCCGCGGAGTTCGGCCGCAGGGACGCCGACGAGCTGCTGGTCGGCATGGTGTACGAGGCGATTGCCGCACGCAGGGCCGGCTGAGGCCGGCCACGGACGAGCGCCGGGGCGCGGGACAGCACGGCGCCCCGGGCGCGGAACACGGCGCCCGGGGCGCGGGAGAGCAGGGGAGCGTGGCCGGACAGAAGACCGCCCGGCGCGGCGAGGAGCACACACGGCCGCTGTCCGGCCCGCCGTCCCCGGCCGGGGACGGGGGCGAGGGGGGCGGGCCGCGGCGCACCGGATGGCGGCCGCCCCGCCCGAGTCCCGGTGGGATCATCATCTCGGTGCTGTCCGCGGCGCTGCTCGCGGCGGCGGCCTTCTGGCTCCTCTACGGCTCCTCGTGGGTGCGGGTGGAGCAGGTGACCACCGCGGGCGGCCGCGTTCTGACGCCGGATGAACTCCGCCGTGCGGCTTCCGTCCCGCTGAACGCGCCGCTCGTTTCGGTGGACACCGACGCGGTCGCCGCCCGGCTCGAGGAGAGACTGCCGCGCCTGGAATCCGCGGAGGCCGAACGGGAGTGGCCGCACACCATTCGCCTGAATGTGACGGAGCGAAAGCCGGAACTGCTCCTCGAAAAGGGCGGAAAGTTCATCGAAGTGGACGGCAAAGGTGTGCGGTACGCCACCGTGGACCGCGCTCCCGAGGGTGTTCCGCTGCTGGATCTGGACGTCTCCGATTCGCCCAGTCTGAGCCGTTTTCCGGCCGGCCGGCTGCGGCGCGAGGCGGTGCGCGTGGCCGCGGGGCTGCCCGCCGCCGTCCACCGGGACACCCGGGTCGTCCGGGTCCGCTCCTACGACTCCGTCACCCTGGAGCTGACGGGTGGTCGCACGGTCGTGTGGGGTTCGAGTGAACGCGCCGACGAGAAGGCCCGGACTCTTCTCGCATTGCTGAAAACCGCTCGGAATGCCGAGCACTTCGATGTCAGCATCCCCAGTGCCCCTGCCGTGTCCGGAAGTTGACGGAGTGCGGGGGAAGCTCTCACCCCAGGTGGCCGGGGGCAAGTGCGATCACATAGGGTGAAAAGAAAAACGGGAGGTTCGGCGTGTTCGTTGAACGCGCAGCACTTGTCGACTTAGTGTCTCGTTCGAAGGCTCCAAGGGCCAGACACACTGGTAACCCTAAACTTCACCGTTAGGGTTCGGGTCGGAGTTCGAACCGGCCCACCGGCATACGTAACTCGAGGCGAGAGGCCTTCGACGTGGCAGCACCGCAGAACTACCTCGCAGTCATCAAGGTCGTCGGCATCGGCGGCGGTGGCGTGAACGCCATCAACCGGATGATCGAGGTCGGTCTCAAGGGCGTCGAGTTCATCGCGATCAACACCGACGCACAGGCCCTCCTGATGAGCGACGCCGACGTCAAGCTCGATGTCGGCCGCGAGCTGACCCGCGGCCTGGGCGCAGGCGCCAACCCGGACGTCGGCCGCAAGGCGGCCGAGGACCACCGCGAGGAGATCGAGGAGGTCCTCAAGGGGGCCGACATGGTCTTCGTCACGGCGGGCGAGGGCGGTGGCACCGGCACCGGCGGCGCGCCCGTGGTCGCCAACATCGCACGCTCGCTCGGCGCCCTCACGATCGGCGTCGTCACCCGCCCGTTCACCTTCGAGGGCCGCCGTCGCGCGAACCAGGCCGAGGACGGCATCGCCGGCCTGCGCGACGAGGTCGACACCCTGATCGTGATCCCGAACGACCGCCTGCTGTCCATCTCGGACCGTCAGGTGAGCGTGCTCGACGCGTTCAAGTCCGCGGACCAGGTGCTGCTGTCGGGTGTCCAGGGCATCACCGACCTCATCACCACCCCCGGTCTGATCAACCTCGACTTCGCCGACGTCAAGTCGGTGATGTCCGAGGCCGGCTCGGCCCTCATGGGCATCGGCTCGGCGCGCGGCGACGACCGCGCGGTGGCCGCGGCCGAGATGGCGATCTCCTCGCCCCTGCTGGAGGCGTCCATCGACGGCGCCCGCGGGGTGCTGCTCTCCATCTCCGGCGGCTCCGACCTCGGCCTGTTCGAGATCAACGAGGCCGCCCAACTGGTCAGCGAGGCGGCCCACCCCGAGGCGAACATCATCTTCGGCGCGGTCATCGACGACGCGCTCGGCGACGAGGTGCGGGTCACCGTGATCGCCGCGGGCTTCGACGGCGGACAGCCGCCCTCGAAGGCCCAGGGCCGGGACAAGGTGCTCGGTTCCTACAGCGGCCGGGAGGAGCCGTCCTCCTCCGCTCCGGCGGAGCCGGTCCGGCCGTCGTTCGGCGGCCTCGGCAGCGTCGCCGCGCGCGAGGAGGACCCGGAGCCGGCCGAGAGCGCCCCTGCGGGCGAGGTTCCCTCGCCCCCGGCCGCACCGCCGCAGGTGCCGCCGGCCCGTCCGTACTCGGACAGCCAGGCGGAGGAGCTCGACGTGCCGGACTTCCTCAAGTAGGCCGAAGCGCACGTGATAGGACAGCGATACGCGACGAGCGGCGCGCACTTCGCCTTCACCGACCGGTGGGGCGGGGTGAGCGCCGCTCCGTACGACCGGCTCAACCTCGGCGGCGCCGTCGGCGACACGCCCGGGGCCGTACGGGCCAACCGGAAGCTCGCCGCCGAGGCGCTCGGCCTCGACGCGGAGCGGGTGGTCTGGATGAACCAGGTGCACGGCCGTGACGTGGCCGTGGCCGACGCCCCGTGGCCCCGCGGGGAGGACGGCGCCGCGCGCGACGTCCCGGCCGTGGACGCGGTGGTGACGGCACGCCCGGGCCTCGCCCTCGCGGTCCTCACCGCCGACTGCGTCCCGGTCCTGCTGGCCGACCCGGCCGCAGGTGTCGCGGGCGCCGCCCACGCGGGCCGTCCCGGGCTCGTCGCCGGAGTCGTCCCGGCCGTCGTCGAGGCGATGGCCGGACTCGGGGCCGTACCGTCCCGGATCACCGCGCGCACCGGCCCCGCGGTGTGCGGCCGTTGCTACGAGGTCCCGGAGGCCATGCGGGACGACGTGGCGGCCGCGGTGCCCGAGGCGGCGGCCGTGACCGGGTGGGGGACGCCCGCCGTGGACGTGGCCGCCGGGGTCCGCGCGCAACTGGAGCGGCTCGGGGTGCGGGACATCGGGCTGTCCGCCGTCTGCACCCGGGAGTCGCCGGACCACTTCTCGTACCGGCGGGACCGCACCACGGGCCGACTCGCCGGTTATGTCTGGTTGGACGGGTGAACGTGACCGATCGCAGAGCTGAACTCGCCACGAATCTCGAACGGCTGGAGGAACGAATCTCCGCCGCGTGCGAGGACGCCGGGCGGAAGCGGGAGGAGGTGACCACGATCGTGGTCACCAAGACCTACCCGGCCGACGACGTACGGCTGCTCGCCGGGCTGGGGGTGCGGCACGTCGCGGAGAACCGGGACCAGGACGCCGCACCCAAGGCGGCGGAGTGTGCCGAACTGCCGCTGACCTGGCACTTCGTGGGACAGCTTCAGACCAACAAAGTCCGTTCCGTGGTTGGTTATGCCGATATGGTGCAGTCCGTGGACCGAGTCAAGCTGGTCCGCGCGCTGTCGGCGGCCGCGGTCCGGGCCGGACGCGAGATCGGCTGCTTGGTGCAAGTCGCCCTGGACGCCGAGTCCGGGCAGGCGGGCGCGCGGGGCGGAGTGGCCCCGGACGGGGTCCCGGCGGTCGCGGACGCCGTCGCGGCGGCGGACGGGCTGCGGCTGGACGGGGTGATGACGGTCGCGCCGCTCGCCGGCCCGTACGCCGGACGCCAACGGGCCGCGTTCGAACGGCTGCTGGAAATCTCATCCGGCCTGCGCGCGAGCCATCCTGCTGCGAACATGGTCTCGGCAGGTATGAGCACGGATCTCGAGGACGCCGTGCGGGCCGGAGCGACACATGTACGCGTCGGTACCGCGGTGCTCGGAGTCAGACCCGCGCTCCGGTAACGTCGCCAAGAAGTCGGACCACAGCAGAAAATATGGTCATTCCCGTGCCAAGCGGGCGGGCCACGTGGATCCAGGGCGACCGGTGACGGAGCCGATCCACCACAGAGCGGAGGATGCGGAGCATGGCCGGCGCAATGCGCAAGATGGCGGTCTACCTCGGCCTCGTGGAGGACGATGGGTACGACGGCAGGGGGTTCGACCCCGACGACGAGTTCGAGCCGGAGCTGGGCGCACATCCCGGCGGCCACGCCGGGGGAGATCCGGGCCGGACGCCCCGGCAGCATCAGCCACACCCGGCGGAACGGGCAGAACCGGACGAGCCGGTACGAGTTGTCCAACCTCCCGCGCAGCGCGAGCCGGTGGCCGTCGCGGCGGAAAGCGGACGACCCGCCCGAATCGCCCCCGTGGCATCCATCACACCCGAACGCCAGAATCTGGAGAAGAACGCGCCGGTGATCATGCCCAAGGTTGTGTCCGAGCGGGAGCCCTACCGGATCACGACACTGCACCCCCGGACCTACAACGAGGCCCGTACCATCGGGGAACACTTCCGTGAGGGCACCCCGGTGATCATGAATCTGACCGAGATGGACGACACCGACGCGAAGCGACTTGTCGACTTTGCCGCCGGTCTCGTGTTCGGTCTGCACGGGAGCATTGAGCGAGTGACGCAGAAGGTGTTCCTGTTGTCGCCTGCTAACGTCGATGTCACGGCGGAGGACAAGGCCCGCATCGCCGAGGGCGGGTTCTTCAACCAGAGCTGACACGCAACACCGGACATACGGCCCGGCACACGGGCAAGGGGAGAGGGAAGCGCGAGATGGACATCGCACTACAGGTGATCTACATCGCGCTGATGTGCTTCCTGATCGTATTGATTTTCCGGTTGGTCATGGACTATGTGTTCCAATTCGCCCGTTCCTGGCAACCCGGGCGGGCGATGGTCGTCGCTTTGGAGGCGACCTACACTGTCACTGATCCGCCACTCAAACTTCTGCGGCGGTTCATTCCGCCGCTGCGTTTCGGGGGCGTGGCGCTCGACCTGTCCTTCTTCGTACTGATGATCATCGTCTACATCCTGATCTCCGTCGTGGGGCAGCTGTGAACGATACGGTCTTGCCGATTGCCGACGACTACGTTGAGGTGAAGAGATGCCGTTGACCCCAGAGGACGTTCGGAACAAGCAGTTCACGACCGTCCGCCTCCGAGAAGGTTATGACGAGGACGAGGTCGATGCCTTCCTCGACGAGGTCGAAGCCGAGCTGACCAGGCTGCTGCGCGAGAACGAGGACCTGCGGGCCAAGCTCGCGGCCGCGACGCGCGCCGCCCAGAACCAGCAGCAGAACATGCGCAAGCCCGAGCAGCAGGACCGGCCCGGTGGACCGGTGCCCGCCGCCATATCGGGCCCGCAGCCGGTGCCTCCGCAGCAGCAGATGGGCCCGCCCCAGCTGCCCGGCGGAGCACCCCAGCTGCCCGCAGGCCCCGGCGGCCACGGACCGCAGGGCGGACCCGGCGGTCCCCAGGGCCCGCACGGCCCCGGCCCGATGGGCGGCCAGGGCGGTCCCGGTCACATGGGCGGCCCGATGGGCGGTCCCGGTGGCCCCGGCCAGCACATGCAGCAGCACGGCGGCCCGGGCGGCCCCGGCGGCATGGGCGGCCCCGGTGGCGGTGACGGCGGTGCCGCGCGCGTGCTGTCGCTGGCCCAGCAGACCGCCGACCAGGCGATCGCGGAGGCCCGTTCCGAGGCCAACAAGATCGTCGGTGAGGCCCGCAGCCGCGCCGAGGGCCTGGAGCGGGACGCCCGCGCCAAGGCCGACGCCCTGGAGCGGGACGCCCAGGAGAAGCACCGTGTCGCGATGGGCTCCCTGGAGTCCGCCCGCGCCACGCTGGAGCGCAAGGTCGAGGACCTGCGCGGCTTCGAGCGGGAGTACCGCACCCGGCTGAAGTCGTACCTGGAGAGCCAGCTGCGCCAGCTGGAGAACCAGGCCGACGACTCGCTCGCCCCGCCGCGCAGCGCCCCGGCGGCCGCGTCGCTGCCGCCGTCCCCGTCGATGGCCGGCGCCGGCGCCGGTTCGATGGGCGGCCACACCATGGGCGGCAACCAGCAGATGGGCGGCCACGGCGGTCCGGGGAACGGCAACGGTCCCTCGTACGGCAGCCAGCAGCAGATGTCCCCGGCGATGACCCAGCCGATGGCACCGGTGCGGCCGCAGGGCCCGCAGCCCATGCAGCAGGCTCCGTCGCCGATGCGCGGCTTCCTCATCGACGAGGACGACAACTAGACGGTCCGCGCCCCAGGCGCACCCGTCGGCACATCACAGGGCCGGGCCCGGAGGANATCCTCCGGGCCCGGCCCTGTGTGTTCCCGGCGGCGCTGCGGGGGCCCGTGGGTTCTCGTACCTCGCGTCGGAGGCCGCGTGGGCGGTCCACGGCCGCGCCTGGTGCGTCCCCCGGTGTCCCGCCCCCGTGTGTTCTTCCGTACGCGGCCCCGGGCGCCGGTGGCGGGACGGCTTTCCCGTTCACGGGTCCCGGAGGCGAGGGCCCCGCAGGCGAGGGTCCGGAGGCGCGGGCCAGGAGCAGCGGGCCCCGGCGCGGGCCGCCTCGGAGTGACCGGCCTCGGCACGCGGGGAGACGGACGGCGCGCGGTTCCGGGCGCCGGGACGACGAAGGCGCGGCCGCGCACCGACGGGAATCCGTCCGTGCGCGGCCGCGCCGACAGCGAGCAGAGGGGGAGCGGTCAGACCTTGCGCAGCCGGAAGGTCAGCCCGAGGCCCTCGTCCGTGAACGGCTCACCGAAGCCCCCGCCCGGGGCCGCACCGGCGCCGACGTCCGACCCGGCGGCGGCCTCGGCGAAGTCCTGCGCCAGCACCTCGTCCGCGACCAGCTCCCGGTGCTCGGTCAGCGCCTGCCGGACCTCCTCGTCCGCCGACGACCAGCGCAGCGCGATCCGGTCGGCCACGTCCAGGCCGCTGTTCTTGCGGGCCTCCTGGATCAGCCGGATCGCGTCCCGGGCCAGCCCGGCCCGGCGCAGCTCCGGAGTGATCTCCAGATCCAGGGCGACGGTCGCGCCCGAGTCGGAGGCGACCGACCATCCCTCGCGCGGGGTCTCGGTGATGATGACCTCGTCCGGCGCCAGGGCGACCGTCTCGCCGTCGACCTCGACCGAGGCCGTGCCCTCGCGGAGCGCGAGCGACAGGGCGGCGGCGTCCGCGGCGGCGACGGCCTTGGCGACGGCCTGGACGCCCTTGCCGAAGCGCTTGCCCAGGGCCCGGAAGTTCGCCTTGGCCGTGGTGTCGACCAGCGAGCCGCCCACCTCCGAGAGCGAGGCGAGCGAGCTGACGTTCAGCTCCTCGGTGATCTGGGCGCGCAGCTCCGGCGAGAGCGACTCGAACCCCGCGGCGGCGACCAGTGCCCGGGACAGCGGCTGCCGGGTCTTCACACCGGACTCGGCACGCGTGGCCCGGCCCAGCTCGACCAGCCGCCGCACCAGCCGCATCCGCACCGACAGCTCCGGGTCGACCGACGCGGCGTCCGGCTCCGGCCAGGAGGTGAGGTGGACGGAGTCGGCGGCGTCCGGGGTGACCGGGACGATCAGGTCCTGCCAGACCCGCTCGGTGATGAACGGCACCAGCGGGGCCATCAGCCGGGTGACCGTCTCGATCACCTCGTGCAGGGTGCGCAGCGCGGCCGCGTCGCCCTGCCAGAAGCGGCGCCGCGAGCGGCGGACGTACCAGTTGGACAGGTCGTCCACGAACGCGGAGACGAGCTTTCCGGCGCGCTGGGTGTCGTATCCCTCCAGGGCCTCGGTGACGTCGGCGGTGAGCGTGTTCAGCTCGCTCAGCAGCCAGCGGTCGAGCACCGGACGGTCCGCGGGGGCCGGGTCCTGCGGGCCCGGGGCCCAGCCCGAGGTGCGGGCGTAGAGAGCCTGGAAGGCGACGGTGTTCCAGTAGGTCAGCAGCGTCTTGCGGACGACCTCCTGGATCGTGCCGTGACCGACCCGGCGCGCGGCCCACGGGGAGCCGCCGGCGGCCATGAACCAGCGGACGGCGTCCGCGCCGTGCCGCTCCATCAGCTCGATGGGCTGCAGGATGTTGCCCAGGTGCTTGGACATCTTGCGGCCGTCCTCGGCGAGGATGTGGCCCAGGCAGACCACGTTCTCGTAGGAGGACTTGTCGAAGACCAGGGTGCCGACGGCCATCAGCGTGTAGAACCAGCCGCGGGTCTGGTCGATGGCCTCGCAGATGAACTGCGCCGGGTAGCGCTTCTCGAAGAGTTCCTTGTTGCGGTACGGGTAGCCCCACTGCGCGAACGGCATCGACCCCGAGTCGTACCAGGCGTCGATGACCTCGGGGACGCGGACGGCCTCCAGCGAGCAGTCGTCGGCGGTGCAGGTGAAGGTGACCTCGTCGATGTACGGCCGGTGCGGGTCCAGGCCGGACTGGTCGGTGCCGGTCAGCTCGGTCAGCTCGGCGAGCGAGCCGACGCAGGTGAGGTGGTCCTCGGCGCAGCGCCAGACGGGCAGCGGGGTGCCCCAGTAGCGGTTGCGGGAGAGCGCCCAGTCGATGTTGTTGTTCAGCCAGTCGCCGAAGCGGCCGTGCTTGACCGAGTCCGGGAACCAGTTGGTGTGCTCGTTCTCCCGGAGCAGGGCGTCCTTGACCTGGGTGGTGCGGATGTACCAGGACGGCTGGGCGTAGTACAGCAGCGCGGTGTGGCAGCGCCAGCAGTGCGGATAGCTGTGCTCGTAGGGCAGGTGCCGGAAGAGCAGCCCGCGGCCGTCCAGGTCGGCGACGAGGTCCTCGTCGGCCTTCTTGAAGAACTGGCCGCCGACGAGGGGCAGTTCCTCCTCGAAGGTGCCGTCGGGGCGCACCGGGTTGACCACCGGGAGGCCGTAGGAGCGGCAGACCTTGAGGTCGTCCTCGCCGAACGCGGGGGACTGGTGCACCAGTCCGGTGCCGTCCTCGGTGGTGACGTACTCGGCGCCCACGACGAAGTGCGCGTCCTCGATGGTGACGAGGTCGAACGGGCGGCGGTACGCCCAGCGCTCCATCTCGGCGCCGGTGAAGGACTCCCCGGTGGCCTCCCAGCCTTCCCCGAGCGCCTTCTCCAGCAGCGGTTCGGCGACGACCAGCTTCTCGGTGCCGTCCGTGGCGACCACGTAGCGGACCTCGGGGTGGGCGGCGACGGCGGTGTTGGAGACCAGCGTCCAGGGCGTCGTCGTCCACACCAGCAGCGCGGCCTCGCCGGCGAGCGGGCCGGAGGTCACGGGGAAGCGCACGTAGACGGAGGGGTCGACGACCGTCTCGTAGCCCTGGGCCAGTTCGTGGTCGGAGAGGCCGGTGCCGCAGCGGGGGCACCACGGGGCGACACGGTGGTCCTGGACCAGCAGCCCCTTGTTGAAGATCTCCTTCAGCGACCACCAGACCGACTCGACGTACTCGGGATCCATGGTGCGGTAGGCGTCGTCGAGGTCGACCCAGTAGCCCATGCGCGTGGTGAGCTGGGAGAAGGCGTCGGTGTGGCGGGTCACCGACTCCCGGCACTTCGCGTTGAACTCCGCGATGCCGTAGGCCTCGATGTCCTTCTTGCCGTTGAAGCCCAGCTCCTTCTCGACCGCCAGCTCGACCGGCAGGCCGTGGCAGTCCCAGCCGGCCTTGCGGCCGACGTGGTAGCCGCGCATGGTGCGGAAGCGCGGGAAGACGTCCTTGAAGACGCGGGCCTCGATGTGGTGCGCTCCCGGCATGCCGTTGGCGGTCGGCGGGCCCTCGTAGAACACCCACTCCGGGCGTCCCTCGGACTGCTCCAGGGAGCGGGCGAAGACCTTGTTGTCGCGCCAGAAGCCGAGCACGGCGTGCTCGAGCGCGGGCAGGTCGACCTGGGCCGGCACGGGGTGGTACTGCGGCTGCGGACTCGTCGGGCTCGTCGGGCTCATCGGGGTTTCTTTCCTCCGGCGGACACGTGCTCGTGGTGATGGTGCTGTCCGTCGGAGGGACGAGAGCCTGCGGCTCCCGCGGTACCACCCTCCTTGGCCGGGGCGGCGCCGGTGAGCGCGCGTCCTCGGCCCCCTCATTGGGGTGCGCTGCCGGTTCTACTCGCCCCGCGGGGATCGCGGTGCTTTCTTCCGGCGGCTCGGGGGTGATCTTCGCACCGGGCAGGCCCCCGGGCTCGCACCGTCCCCGGGTCGCTCATGGCTGCGTTACGGAGCTACTCGTCCCCTTCCACGCCTTTCGCTCGGCCCAGTGTACGGGGCCGGGGCGCGGCCGGCCGACCCCTTTACCGGCTTCACCGGCTCTACCGGCTTCACCGGCTCACCGGCTCACCGGCTTTACCGGACACGCGCCCGGCGCGGCAGCCGCCCGCGCCCCCGTGACCCGAATGGCCATACGCCCGCTGCCGGATCCGCGTCCGCTCCGGGGCGCCGCCCCGGCTCCGGCGGAGAGGCGGGTTACGCCCCGGATCGCGGGGCACAACGCTGTCAGGCTCGTGCTCGGTGCGGCGGAGTGCCTGCTCGCGGAGGGCGGAACGCCCTTCGGGCGGACGGCGTGCCCCGTTGCCGCGGGCCCGGAGTCGATTTATCGTCCCAGCACGATTCGCGAACAAGATCACAATATGTAAGGGGCCGCGGTCATGGTGGCGAAGAAGCCCGCCGTGAAGGGAACGGAGCAGGCCGGTACGGCGGCCCCGGAGCAGCAGGCCGGGACGCCCGGGAGAACCGCGGCCGCCGGGAGCGCGGCAGCGGCGGGGAAGACACTCGGGAAGAAGACACTCGGGAAGAAGGCCGCGAAGAAGGCGGCAACGGGGAAGCAGGCCGGCACGGCCGCCCCGGCGAAGAAATCCGCGGAGAAGACGCCCGCAGAGAAGACGGGAGCCAAGACGGTGGTTGCTAAGAAGACTCCGGCCGCGGCGGCCTCGCCGGTGCCCAAGGCCCGCGCGGCGGCAGAGCCGGGCGAACTGGCCGTACGGCCCGGCGAGGACCCGTGGTCGGCGGAAGAGGTCGACGAGGCGCGGACGGTGCTGCACAGCGAGGCGGAACGGCTGCGCAACGAGATCACCGCCTCCGAGGCGGCCATCACCGGCCTGATGCGGGACTCCGGCGACGGCGCGGGCGACGACCAGGCCGACACCGGCACGAAGAACATCACGCGGGAACACGAGATGGCCCTGAACGCCAACGCCCGCGAGATGCTGGAGCAGACCGAGCGGGTGCTGGAGCGCCTCGACGCCGGGACGTACGGGCTCTGCGAGTCCTGCGGCAACCCGATCGGCAAGGCCCGGATGCAGGCGTTTCCGCGGGCCACGCTGTGCGTGGAGTGCAAGCAGCGGCAGGAGCGGCGGTAGCGGCCGGGAGGGAAGTACGGGCGAGGCGGCGGCCCGGTGGCCGCCGTGTCGTACCCTCGTCCTCAACCAGGCGGTCTCGACCGGGCGTGGCCTGGTGCCGAGCAGAGGTTGAGGGACTCACGTGGCAGAGGCGGAGCGGACCATCGGTACTCCAGGTTTTGACCGGACCGAGCCGGAACAGGCCGGTGACAGCGCGGCCGACAGTTCGGCCGACAGCGCGGCCGGCAGCCCGGGGGAGGAGGGGGCGACGGCGGCCCCGGGCCGGGGACGGCGGCGGATCGCCGTGCTGCTGGCGGTGGCCGCGACGGCGTACGTCCTCGACCTGGTCAGCAAGATGATCGTGGTGGCGAAGCTGGAGCACCACGACCCGATCCCCGTCCTCGGCGAGTGGCTCCGCTTCGAGGCGGTGCGCAACCCGGGCGCGGCGTTCGGCATCGGTGAGGCGCTGACCATCGTCTTCACGGTGATCGCGACGGCCGTGATCGTCGTCATCGCCCGGCTGGCGCGCAAGCTCTACAGCCTTCCCTGGGCGATCGCGCTCGGGCTGCTGCTCGGCGGTGCCTTCGGCAATCTCACGGACCGCGTCTTCCGGGCGCCCGGGGTGTTCCGGGGCGCCGTCGTGGACTTCATCGCGCCGAAGGGCTTCGCCGTCTTCAATCTCGCCGACTCGGCGATCGTCTGCGGCGGCATCCTGATCGTGCTGCTGTCCTTCCGCGGCCTGGACCCGGACGGCACCGTCCACAGGGACTGACCGCCGGGCGGCGCCCCGGGCGGTCACCGGGGCCCGCCGCTGCCGAGCGGTCCCGGCGGGACGACCACCCGGCCCCCCCCTCGCGGCCCGGCGGCCCGTCCGCGGGGGACGGGCGCCCGCCTCCGTGGCCCGGCGGCCCGCCCCCGTGGCCCGGCCGTCCGCCCGCGGGGGACGGGCGTGCGGTCCGGCTTCCCGCGTCCGGCATACTCGACGGGTGAGCACCCTCCCCGAAATCCGCACGCTGCCCGTACCCGACGGCCTGGAGGGCGAGCGCGTCGACGCCGCTATCGCCCGCATGTTCGGCTTCTCCCGGACGAAGGCGGCCGAGCTGGCCGCCGCCGGGAAGGTCCAGGTCGACGGCAGTGCCGTGGGCAAGTCCGACCGGGTCTCGGGCGGCTCCTGGATGGAGGTCGAGCTGCCGCGCGCCGCGCCGCCGGTGGAGATTGTCGCCGAGCCCGTGGAGGGCATGGAGATCGTCCACGACGACGACGACATCGTCGTGATCGCCAAGCCGGTCGGGGTGGCCGCGCATCCGAGCCCCGGCTGGACCGGCACCACCGTCATCGGCGGGCTGGCCGCCGCCGGCTACCGGATCTCCACCTCGGGCGCCGCCGAGCGGCAGGGCATCGTGCACCGGCTCGACGTCGGCACCTCCGGGCTGATGGTCGTCGCCAAGTCCGAGCGCGCCTACACCCTGCTCAAGCAGCAGTTCCGGGAGCGCACGGTGGACAAGCGCTACCACACGCTCGTCCAGGGCCACCCCGATCCGATGAGCGGCACCATCGACGCACCCATCGGCCGGCATCCGCAGGCCGACTACAAGTGGGCCGTCACCGCCGAGGGCAAGCCGAGCGTCACGCACTACGACCTCGTCGAGGCGTTCCGCGCCGCCAGCCTGCTCGACGTGAAGCTGGAGACCGGCCGCACCCACCAGATCCGGGTGCACATGGCCGCGCACCGGCACCCCTGTGTGGGAGACCTCACCTACGGCGCCGACCCGACGCTCGCGAAGCGGCTCAAGCTGACCCGGCAGTGGCTGCACGCCGTGCGGCTCGGCTTCGAGCATCCCGCGGACGGCCGCTGGGTCGAGTTCGAGAGCGGCTATCCGGAGGACCTGGAGCAGGCCCTCGCCATCGTGCGGTCCGAGAGCGCGTAACGCGCGCACACCGGCGCCGCGGCGGCCGGGGCGGGCCGGTGCCGGGGGAGCCGGCGAGGTGCCGGTGGGGCGGGAGCGAGCCGGCGAGGGTGCCGGTGCCGCGGCGGCCGGTCACACGGTCCGCACCGCGGGAGCGGCCGGGGCGGCGGGTTCCGGGAGCCCGGGCGGACACGGGACATGACGTCGTCCCCCGGCGGAATGCCGGGGGACGACGTCACCACGGGCCGCGCGGGCGGCCGGATCACTTGCGGGGCTGCTTCTCCAGTCCGTGCCCGGCGGCCTTCTCGACGGCGGGGGTGTCCGCGTCGGCGGCCGAGCGGCCCGCCGGCTGCTGGTGCGGCAGCGGGGCACCGCCCGGCCGGTCCTGCGGCGGCAGGATCGCGGGGGCCGTGTTGATCCGCGGCAGCGCGTACGGGTGCTCCTCGCGCAGCCAGCTGAGCATCCGCTCCCGGATCTGCACGCGCACCGTCCAGAGCGTGTCGCCGTCACGCGCGGTGGCCAGCGCGCGCACCTCCATGGTGCTCGGCGTGGAGTCGGTGACCGTGAGATTCCAGTCGCGGCCGTCCCACGCCTCGATGGTGGGCATGATCTCGCCCAGCTTCTCCCGCATCTCCTGGACCGGCGCGGAGTGGTCGAGGTGGAAGAAGACGGTGCCGGTCATCTGCGGGCTGGTGCGGGACCAGTTCTCGAACGGCTGGCTCGTGAAATACGACACGGGCATCGTGAACCGGCGCTCGTCCCAGGTCTTCACCGTCAGGAAGGTGAGGGTGATCTCCTCCACGGTGCCCCACTCGCCGTTCACCACGACCGTGTCGCCGATCCGCACCATGTCGCCGAAGGCGATCTGCAGCCCCGCGAAGAGATTGCCCAGCGTGGACTGGGCCGCTATACCGGCCACGATGCCGATCAGCCCGGCCGAGGCCAGCATCGAGGTGCCGATGGTCCGCATGGCGGGGAAGGTCAGCAGCATCGCGGAAACGGCCACCACGCACACCACGGCGAACACCACGCGCTGGATCAGCGTGATCTGGGTGCGCACCCGGCGCACCCGCGCGGGGTCCCGGGTCGTGGCGGCA
This sequence comes from Streptomyces lycii, assembly GCF_009735685.1. Taxonomy (GTDB): domain Bacteria; phylum Actinomycetota; class Actinomycetes; order Streptomycetales; family Streptomycetaceae; genus Streptomyces; species Streptomyces lycii. The sequence continues at coordinate 16,498 of NZ_WHPN01000319.1, forward strand.
TAGCGCGAGTACGACGCCTCCACGACGGCCGTGACGACACGGAGCACGAGCCACGCCGTGGCCCCGATGAGCACCAGGCTCAGCACCCGGCCGATGGCGACCGTGTGGCCCGGGGCGAGATGCGCCTGGTCGTACGAGCCGCGCAGCAGAGCCGTGCAGAGCACCACCTGGAACGGCACCAGGGCCTGCCGCAGCATGCCCCACAGCGGGGTCTCGGGGTGCCTGGCGTCGGTCCGGCGCAGCGCCACGCCCGCGCACCAGCCGACCACCAGGGTGATCGCCACGGCACCGCCGAGCACGACCACCGGGCGCAAGACCTCCTCCATGGAGAGGTGTTCCACGGACACTCGTCATCCCTCCTCGGGCCGGTCCGGGCGGTCCGGCCTTTGCCGACCGTAACTGGCACGATGAGGAGACTGCCAACCGTCGACAGGGAAGTGGGACCGGTGCCGGGTCTTCCGAAGGTTGTTCTTTATCACAGTGTTCACGGGCTGCGACCGGCCGTGCACGCCGCCGCGGCCCGGCTGCGCGGTGCCGGGCACGAGGTGCTCGTACCGGACCTCTACGAGGGGCGCACCGCCGGGTCCGTGGAGGAGGGCAGGGCGGTCAGCGAGGAGATCGGCACGGACGAGCTGCTGCGGCGCGCCGTCACGGCCGCCGCGCCGGTGTCCGACCAGGGTGTCGTCTACGCCGGCTTCTCGCTCGGCGGTTCGATCGCGCAGAACCTCGCCCTGGCCGACGAGAAGGCCCGGGGGCTGCTGCTCCTGCACGGCACCTCGGACCTCCCCGACGGGGCGAGGGCCGACGACCTCCCGGTCCAGCTCCACGTCGCCGACCCGGACCCCTTCGAGACGCACGACTGGCTGAACGCGTGGTACCTCCGGATGCGCCGGGCGGGCGCCGACGTCGAGGTGCACCGCTATCCGGGCGCCGGCCACCTCTACACCGACCCGGACCTGCCGGACCACGACGCCGAGGCGGCCGAGCGGACCTGGGCGGTGGCGCTGGACTTCCTGGCGGAGCTGTAACGGGCCGGTCCGCGCAGGGCCGGACCCTGACGGCGGTGCGCAGGCCCGCTCTCCGTGCCACGTGTCGCCGGCGATGTCGTGCGTGCGGACGACGGAAGGTCCCGGGGACGGCGCGCCGGAGGCGGCCGTCCCCGGGCGTCAGGAGGTGGTGCAGCGGCCCGTCGCGCCCCCTTCCGGGGCCGGGTGACAGATCAGCGCCCGGTCCCCGGCGCTGTGGCTCAGATAGCGGCCCGCGCAGTCCCGGGGGGTGGTGCGTCCCCGTTCCGCGCAGAACGCGACCGCCTCGGTGCCGCTGCCGAACGGCCGGGCGGCGTGCACCACCCAGTGGCCGGGGCGCAGCGAGGCGAAGGCGTCGGTGTGCAGCAGCACGGCCTCCGGCACCTGCCGCCGTACGTCCGCAAGGCGCTCGTCCCGGGCGGCGCGGCCCGCGGCGGAGGGCACGGCGGCCAGCTGGGCGATCCAGGTCCCGGCCTCCGGGGTCGGGGCCGGGGTGCCCGGCGCGTCCGGTGTCGTGGGGCTGCCGGGCTCCGGGTCGTCCCCCGTCGGGCTGGCCGCGCCCGGGCCGCCGCCGACGGAGTCCCCGCCGGGCTGGGCGGCGAGATAGACCCCGGAGGCCACGAGGGCCCCGGCCACGGCAGCGGCGGCGGCCAC
>NZ_WHPN01000320.1 GCF_009735685.1 Streptomyces lycii
AGCGCCGCGGGCTGGCCCGCGCACTCCTCGACCAGGGTCTCCGCCGCGCGCGGGTCGACGGTGACCCGGGTGTCGCCCGCGTACCGGGCGATGAGCGCGACGGCCGCCGGGACGGGCAGCCCGCCGAGGGTGCACGGCCGGACGTCCGGGACCCCGGTCAGCGGTCCCTCGGAGACGGCGACGACCAGGCAGCCGGGCGTGTCCGGGACGAGTTCGCGCACCGGGTCGGGGTCCGCGGCGTCGTCCAGCAGCAGGACGCAGCGCCGGCCCGCGAGGGTATCCCGTACGGCCTGGGTCAGTTCGTCTTCGGACGAGCCCGCGGGGGCCGAGCCGCCGAGTTCCGCGAGCAGGTCGCGGGCGATGTCCTCCAGCGGCGGCGGGGGGCCGCCGGGGTCGGTCAGCCGGGCCCGGAACAGGCCGCCGGGATAGTCGTCCGCGACGGTACGGGCCAGCTCCTCCGCGAGCGCCGTGCGGCCGGAGCCGGGGCGGCCGGCGATCAGCAGCACCCGGCTGCGGGCCGGGGCGCGGCCGGAGAGGGTGTCGAGCCCGGCGCGGACGATGTCGGCCCGCAGTTCCTTCAGCTCCCGGTCCCGGCCGGCGAGGCGGGCACCGGCCGGGGGCGGGGCAGCGGGGCCCGGGCGTGCGTCTCCGGTGCCGATCGCCTGATCCGCCACGGGCCACGCTCCCGTTGTTCCGTCCCAACCGCGCACGAGCCCGGCGCGCCGGTGCGCGGGGCCCAACAGAGCGTAGTTCACCGATCGCGCGGCCCCGGCACGCTCCACTGCCCCGGGCCGCTCCGGCTTCTCCGGCTTCTCCGGCTTCTCCGGCTTCTCCGGCCGCTCCGGCTTCTCCGGCTTCTCCGGCCGCTCCTGCACGGCCCACCGGCCGGGCGGCCCCTCCCGCCCCCGGCACGCTCCACCGGCGGGGCCGGCTCCGCTCGCACCAGCCGCACCGTGCGACGCGGGCACGCCGTCGGAAGGGCCGGACGGGACACGCGGTCACCACGCCGCGGGCCGGACCCCCGCCGTCACCACGGGCGCTGCACGCGGGCACACGGACACACGGAACGCGGGCAGACGTGCAGCGGGCACACGGGAACGAACGCGACCGCACGGAAACGCCGCCGCCAGGCCCGCGGCGCGCGGGCCCACCGTCAGAACGGCCGCGCGGGCCAGGGTGCGTCCGCCGGGCGGAGGCCGTCCGGGCCGTCCGCGGCCGCGCGGGCCGCCGTCAGCGCGAGCACGCCGACGACCAGGCAGTTGTTGTGGAGTTCACCGGCGAGCACCCGGCGAACGAGGTCGTCGACCGGCACCCTGGCGAGCTCCATGTCGGCCTCCTCCTCGGAGACCTCGAACCGCTCGCCCTCCGCGTCCGACAGCTCCCGGGCGAGGAAGATCCGTACCGCCTCGTCGCAGCCGCCCGGTGTGGTGTAGACGTCGGTGAGCACCCGCCAGTCCTCGGCCTTGACGTGCGCCTCCTCGTACAGCTCGCGCTGGGCGGCGTGCAGCGGGTTCTCCCCCGGTACGTCCAGCAGCCCGGCCGGGATCTCCCAGAGCTTCTGGCGTACGGGGTGGCGGTACTGGCGCAGCACCAGGACGCGGTCCCGGTCGTCGAGGGCGAGGACGGCCACGGAGCCGGGGTGGACCTGGTAGTCGCGGCGGGCGACGCTGCCGTCGGGCATCACGACGTCGTCGGCGCGGACGCTGGTCTTGTTGCCCCGGAACGGGGTCTCGGTGGCGGTGACCCGCCATTCCTCCGGGGTGTCCCGGATGTCGGTCCCCTGGGTGCCCATCTGCGGTGGTCCTTTCACGCAAAGCCGGTGGCCGGGGCCGGGGCCCTCGCGGGTCCGGTCCCCGGCCAACCGTATCTTTCCGGCACCGGCCCTCCGGGCTCAGCTCGCCCGGCGGCCGTCCACGACGGCCTTCACCAGGCCGGCGAAGAGCGGGTGCGGCCGGGTCGGCCGGGAGCGCAGCTCCGGGTGGGCCTGGGTGGCGACCAGGTAGGGGTGCGTCTCGCGCGGGTACTCGACGTACTCGACGAGCTTGTTGTCCGGGGAGGTGCCGGAGAAGACCAGGCCGGCCTTCTTCTCCAGCTCGGCGCGGTAGGCGTTGTTGACCTCGTAGCGGTGCCGGTGGCGCTCCTCGACGTACGGCTGGCCGTCGTAGGTCTCGCGGACGATGGAGCCCTCGCCGAGCTTCGCCGGGTACATGCCGAGCCGCATGGTGCCGCCCATGTCGCCCTCGCCGGCGACGATGTCGAGCTGTTCGGCCATGGTGGAGACGACCGGGTGCGCCGTCGCGGCGTCGAACTCCGTGGAGTTCGCGCCGTCGATCCCGGCGAGGTTGCGCGCGGCCTCGATCACGATGCACTGCAGGCCGAGGCAGAGGCCGAGCAGCGGCAGCTTGTTCTCGCGGGCGTAGGTGATGGCGCCGACCTTGCCGTCCACGCCGCGCTCGCCGAAGCCGCCCGGGATGCAGACCGCGTCGACGTCGCCGAGCTGTTCGCGGGCTCCGTCCGGGGTACGGCAGTCGTCCGAGACGACCCACTTGATCTTCACCCGGGCGTTGTTGGCGAAGCCGCCGGCGCGCAGCGCCTCGGTCACCGACAGATAGGCGTCGGGGAGGTCGATGTACTTGCCGACGAGGGCGACCGTCACCTCGTGCTCGGGCCGGTGGACGCGGCCGAGGAGGTCGTCCCACTCGGTCCAGTCGACGTCCCGGAACGGCAGGTTGAGGCGGCGGACGGCGTACGCGTCGAGGCCCTCGGTGTGCAGCACCTTCGGGATGTCGTAGATCGACGGGGCGTCCTTGCAGGCGACGACCGCGTCCTCGTCCACGTCGCACATCAGCGAGATCTTGCGCTTGATGGAGACGGGGACGTCGCGGTCGGCGCGCAGCACGATCGCGTCCGGCTGGATGCCGATGTTGCGCAGCGCGGCGACGGAGTGCTGGGTCGGCTTCGTCTTCAGCTCGCCGGAGGGGCCGATGTAGGGCAGCAGTGAGATGTGGACGACGAAGACGTTGTCCCGGCCGACCTCGTGCCGCACCTGGCGGACGGCCTCCAGGAAGGGCAGCGACTCGATGTCGCCGACGGTGCCGCCGACCTCGGTGATGACGACGTCGACGTCCTCGGTCGCCATCCGCCGGATGCGGTGCTTGATCTCGTTGGTGATGTGCGGGATGACCTGCACGGTGTCGCCCAGGTACTCGCCGCGCCGCTCCTTGGCGATGACGGTGGAGTAGATCTGGCCGGTGGTGACGTTGGCGGTGCCGTCGAGGTCGACGTCGAGGAAGCGCTCGTAGTGGCCGATGTCCAGGTCGGTCTCGGCGCCGTCGTTGGTGACGAAGACCTCACCGTGCTGGAACGGGTTCATGGTGCCCGGGTCGACGTTCAGATACGGGTCCAGCTTCTGCATCGTCACGCGCAGACCGCGGGCCTTGAGCAGCCGGCCGAGGCTGGAGGCGGTGAGACCCTTGCCGAGCGAGGAGGCGACACCCCCGGTGACGAAGAGGTGCTTGGTCGTCATGGGCTTAGCGGCAATGGCCAAGAGGGGCTCCCGTGGTCGCGAGGTGAATTGCGGATCGGCGCCCCGATGGGGCGTCCGTCGCGTGAGGTTCCGGGGCGCCTTCCCATCGGGTGCCGTCCCACCGGTCCACGGGCTACCAGGGTATCAGCGCCCCCGGACAGCCGCTCCGGGGCGCACCCGGCCACTGCGCGCTGTAGCCCACCCGATCGGCTCAGTCACCTTGCGGCGACCGTCACACGCAGCCCTGCTCAGGCCGTATCCTGCTCGGACACATCAGCGAGCCGGCCGGCATGGCACCACCACCGTCAGTCTCCGGAGCGAGAGCTCGTTCAATGTTCCCTTGACCTGAAATACGCCCCCGTGGGGCAAACGAAGGCCGTTCGACTGGAGACGCACGTGGCCGGGCGCATCGAGGACTACGCACTCATCGGCGATATGCAGACCGCCGCACTGGTCTGCCGGGACGGGACGGCCGACTGGCTGTGTCTGCCCCGGTTCGACTCGCACGCAATTTTCGCCGGCCTCCTCGGCACGGACGAACACGGATTCTGGCGGCTGGGCCCGGCCCACGCCCCGGACGAGGAGCCGCCGTCCGCCGACCGGCGGCGCTACCGCGGTGACTCGCTGGTGCTGGAGTCGGAGTGGGACACTCCGCGCGGCACGGTCCGTGTGATCGATTTCATGCCGCCGCGTGACGGGGCGCCGCAGCTGATCCGGATCGTGGAAGGGGTCAGCGGCCGGGTGCCGATGCGGTCGGCGCTGCGGATGCGCTTCTCCTACGGCTGGGTCGTGCCGTGGGTGCAGCAGGTGGAGCACCGTACGGTGGCCGTCGCCGGGCCCGACTCGGTGTGGTTCGACACCGACCAGGAGACGCACGGCGAGGACCTCACCACCTATTCGGACTTCACGGTCTCGCCGGGCGAGCGCGTCGCGTTCACCATCAGCTGGCAGCCCTCGCACAAGGACGCGCCGCCGCTGCCGGAGCCCGAGATGTCCCTGGAGGCCACCGAGGACTTCTGGCGCGAGTGGGTCGCCCAGTGCACGTACCACGGCCCCTACCGGGACGCGGTGGTCCGTTCGCTGATCACGCTCAAGGCCCTGACGTACGGCCCGACGGGCGGCATCGTCGCGGCGCCCACGACATCGTTGCCGGAGGACATCGGCGGCAGCCGGAACTGGGACTACCGCTTCACCTGGCTGCGGGACGCCGCCATCACGCTGTCCTCGCTGCTGCGCACCGGCTACCGGGAGGAGGCGCGGGCCTGGCGCGAGTGGCTGCTGCGCGCCGTCGCCGGCGACCCGGAGAACCTCCAGATCATGTACGGCATCGCGGGCGAGCGCGAGCTGGGCGAGACCGACCTCACCTGGCTCCCCGGCTACGAGGGCTCGCAGCCGGTACGGGTCGGCAACGGCGCCGCGGGACAGCTCCAGCTCGACGTCTACGGCGAGGTCACCGAGGCGCTGCACCTCGCGCACATGACCGGGCTGGCCCGCAACGACTACGCCTCGCTGCTCCAGATCAAGCTGATCTCGTACCTGGAGGACCACTGGGACGAGCCGGACGAGGGCATCTGGGAGGTCCGCGGCCCGCGTCGGCACTTCGTGCACTCGAAGGTCATGGCCTGGGTCGCGGTCGACCGGACGGTCAAGCTGATCGAGTCGGGTGACGTGGAGGGTCCGCTGGAGCGCTGGCGCGACCTGCGGGACGAGATCCACCGCACGGTGTGCGAGCGCGGCTACGACAAGGAGCGCAACACCTTCACGCAGTCCTACGGCTCCCGGGAGCTGGACGCCTCGCTGCTGCTCATCCCGCAGATGGGCTTCCTGCCGCCGGACGACAAGCGGGTCATCGGCACCATCGAGGCCATTCAGCGGGAGCTGTCCACCCCGGACGGTTTCGTGCTGCGCTATCCGACGCAGGGCGAGGACGCGGGCGTGGACGGTCTGGAGGGCGACGAGGGTGCCTTCCTGGCGTGCTCGTTCTGGCTCGCGGACGACCTCGCGATGATCGGGCGCGTCGAGGAGGCCCGGAAGCTGTTCGAGAAACTGCTGGCGCTCCGCAACGACCTCGGTCTGCTGGCCGAGGAGTGGGACCCGCGGCTCCAGCGGCAGGTGGGCAACTTCCCGCAGGCCTTCAGCCACGTCCCGCTGATCGACACCGCGCTGCGGCTGACGGCCTCGGGGGCGTACGGCGCGTGACGCCGCCGCCGCGCCGTCAGACGGCGCCCAGCGTGAGAGTGAACGACTCCGGCGCGCCGTCCTCGATGTACGAGGCGAAGCCGGCGACGTCGTCGAAGGCGAAGCCGTAGGCCTTGCCGTCGGCGCTGGCCTCGTGCATCACCCGGGCGTAGTGGTTGGCGATCTGCTCCTGGTAGAAGGTGGCGGGGTCGGTGCTCGGCTGCTCCGCCTGGGAGAGCAGCGTGGCCCGGTTGAAGCCCGCGCCGAGGATGGCCGCGACGGGGCCGGTCGTGCCGTCGTTGGGCGCGGCGAGGTTCCCGTCGCAGAACAGCACGTCTCGGGTGGTCGGCTTGGCGAAGGACACCTCGGCGGGGCCGGTGAAGGCGAACTGGTCCCCGCTGACCCGGCCGGTGAAGGTGCCCGCGTTGGTGGTGACCTTCAGGTCCGCCGAGGCGTAGTGGCTCCACACCTCGTCGATGGCGGGGGCGAAGTAGTCCTCGGCGAAGATGCCGGTGTCCAGGCCGTGGCCGGGCGCGATGACCCGCTTGTCGCCGACGACGAGCTTGTCGTAGCCCTCGACGCCCGCCAGGTCGGAGAAGATCTTCGCGCGGGCGCCCTCCTTCAGCTCGCCGGCCTTCTGGTCCTTGGCGCCGGTCAGATGGATGTCCAGCGGGACGCTGAACATGTCCACCATCGTGGTGTTGCAGTACATCCCGCCGTCGTTGTAGGTGAACTCGGCGCAGTCGTGCAGCACCTCGTAGTTCGGGTCGGACTCCACCCAGCCGGCCGGGTACGCGAGGGCGGCGCTGCCGTCCCCGCCCTCGACCGCCTTGAACTTGAGCTTGTCACCGAGGGCAACGTAGATCCGTCCGGACATCTTGGGCAGCGTCAACTGGGTGTCGCCGCTGCCGGCGAGCGGGATGGCGTAGTCGGTGAAGCCGTCGTCGCCGTTGTCCGACAGCGCGATCGGGGCGAGCGTGCCGTCGGGCGTGACGCGCACCTGGCGGCCGCCCTCGTTGCCGACGATGTAGACCCACACGGACGCGTTGTCGAACGAACCGGTCTTGTTCGCGATGGTGAGCGCCAGTCCCGCCGCGGCCTTGGACCGCGGCGCGAGGACGGAGCCGTTCGCGTGGCCGGACAGCAGGGTGGCACCGGAACCGACGGCGGCACCGGCCGCGAGCCCGCCGAGAAGCTTCCTACGGCTGATCATGGAACTCATCCCTCGCTCTGCTGTACGGACACGTGGTCGACGATCATCGGGACGCCGGGCTTCGTGGCGTCGGTGGGGGTGGCGTGCCCGGCCACGCCGTCGGGGAAGGCGCCGCCCATCGCGAGGTTGAGCAGCACGAAGTGGCCGTGGTGGGTGGCGTTCGCCCAGGTCTCGGCGTCCAGGTCGGCGGCGGTGACCGAGTGGTACTCCTGGTCGTCGACGTACCAGCGCAGGGCCTCGGTGTCACCGCTGCGGTCCAGCTCCAGCGCGTAGGTGTGGAAGCCGGACTGGCAGGTGCTGCCGGGGCAGGGCGTGGAGGCGCCGATGCCGTCGTTCTCGTTGCAGGGGCCGCCGGGCGCGGTGCCGCAGTGCAGGACGCCCCAGACGGAGTTGACGCCGTTGACGTTCTCCATGATGTCGAACTCGCCGATGCCCGGCCAGTTCCAGTAGTTGCCGCGGTACTCGTCACCGAGCGTCCAGAAGGCCGGCCAGTAGCCGAGCGCCTCGTCGCCGGTGATGTCCGGCATCTGGATGCGCGCCTCGATGCGCATCTTGCCGCCCTCGGGCGCGGCGAAGTCGCTGCGCTTGGTCTCGATGCGGCCGGAGGTCCACTGCCCGGAGCCGTCCTTCAGCGGGGTGATCTTCAGATGGCCCTCGCCGTCCTGGCTGATGTTGTCCGGGTTGTCGGTGTACGTCTGGGTCTCACCGGTGCCCCAGTTGGCCGGGCCGCCCGGGTAGGACGTCCCGGTGTCGATGATCCACTCGTCGGTGGACGGCAACTGGCCCGCGGGACCGTCGAAGTCCTCCCGCCAGACCTCCTGAAGGGCGGCGGGGTCCGCCTTCGGAGCGTCCTCGGCGAAGGCCGGCGGCAATGCGACCAGGCCGCCGGCGATCAGGCCGGCCGCAGCCGCTGCCAGCCATGTCTTCTTGCTCATGTCAGAGTCTCCTCGCAAGGTGGGGGACAGAGGAGCAGGCTTGAGAGCGCTCTCAAGCCATGCGCAAGACAGTGCCGATCTCAGGCTGTAGCGTCAACCCTCTGCGACGAAAAAGGAGTTGGACGTGCCCGAAACCCGCCCCACGCTGGAAGCCGTCGCCGCACAGGCCGGGGTGTCCCGCGCCACCGTGTCCCGCGTGGTCAACGGCTTCGCGGGGGTCCGTGAGGAGGTGCGGGAAAAGGTCCAGCGGGCCGTCGCCGAACTCGGTTACGTACCGAACAGCGCGGCCCGCAGTCTCGTCACTCGGCGTACAGGCGCGATCGCCGTGGTGATCGCCGAACCGGAGCGGCGGGTCTTCGCCGATCCCTTCTTCGCCCAGCAGCTGCGCGGGGTCAGCCGCGAGCTGTCCGCCAGCGACACCCAGCTGGTGCTGCTGCTCGTGGAGAACACCCGGGACTACGACCGCATCGGCCGCTACCTCGCCGGCGGCCATGTCGACGGCACCCTGATGTTCTCCCTGCACCGGGACGACCCGCTGCCGTCGATGGCCGCCCGCTCGGAGCTGCCGACGGTCTTCGGCGGCAGACCCGGCTGGCCGGGCGCGGAGGACGACCCGGAGCTGCTGTACGTCGACAGCGACAACCGCGACGGGGCCCGGCAGGCGGTACGCCATCTGCTCGACCGGGGCCGCCGGCGGATCGCCGTCATCACCGGACCGCTCGACCAGACGTCGGCGGCGGACCGCCTGGAGGGCTACCACGAGGCGCTGGCGGGCGCCCCGGGCGCCAACGGGGTGCCGGGGGCCTCCGGGGCTCAGGAGGCCGGTCTCGTCGCCCAGGGCGACTTCACCGCCGAGGGCGGCGAGCGGGCCATGACGGAGCTGCTGGACCGCCACCCCGGCCTCGACGCCGTCTTCGCGGGCTCGGACCTGATGGCCTCGGGCGCGCTGCGGGCGCTGCGGGCACGCGGCCGCCGGATCCCCGAGGACGTCGCCGTCGTCGGCTACGACGACATGGAGTCGGCGGCGTGGTCCGACCCGCCGCTCACCACCGTTCACCAGGACATCGAGGAGATGGGCGGGCTGATGGCGTCCCTGCTGCTGCGCCGGATCGGCGTGGTGCCCGCGGTGGCGGAACTGGCGCCGGTCGTCACACCGGTCCGGCTGGTGGTGCGGTCCTCGACGTAGCCGGGGGGTGCGGGCCGCGCGGGGGACACCGGGCGGACGGGATTCCGGACGCGGAGGCGGCGCAGCCGCCGCTGAGGCCCGCGCGCCGGGATACCGGGAGCAGGCGAGGCCCGGACGCGGAGGGCACGCAGCCGCCGCTGAGGCCCGCACGGCGGGGACACCTGGAGCGACGAGGTGTCCCCGACGCGAAGGGTACGCAGCCGCCGCAGAGGCCCGCGCGACGGGACACCGGAAGCGGACGAGGCTCCGGACGCGGAGGGATTCGCCCTGGTCAGAGGTCAGCGGTAGCGTCCCGGCATGGACGCCGAGGCCACGATCACCGTACGGGACGCGCTCGCGCTGCCCGCCCTGCGCCGCGGGCTGCCCGAGGTCGTCGCCGCCGGGGAGAATCTCGACCGCCCCGTGCGCTGGGTGCACGCGGGCGAGGTGCCCGACATCGCCTCCCTGCTCAAGGGCGGCGAGCTGCTGCTGACCACCGGTCTCGGCATCGGTGCCCGGCCGGCCGAGCAGCGTGCCTTCGTACGGAATCTCGCCGAGCGCGGCATCGCCGCGCTGGTCGTCGAGCTGGGCGGACGGTTCAGCGGCCGGCTGCCGGGCCCGCTCCTGGACACCGCCCGGGACCGCGGCCTTCCGCTGGTGCAGCTGCACCGGCAGGTGCCGTTCGTGACGGTCACCGAGGAGATCCACACGGAGATCGTCAACGGGCACTACGCGATGCTCCGCAGCGCCGAGGAGGTGCACCGCCGGTGCACCGAGCTGCTGCTGCGCGGCGGTGGCGCCCCCGACGTGCTGCGGCTGCTGGCCGGCTTCGCGGGCAATCCGGTCTTCCTGGAGACACCCGACGGCCGACTTCTCTACGCGGCCTCGCCCGCAGCGCCGGAATCCCCCGCCGCCGCGCCGCACACGGCCGCCGTTTCCGCCGGGCCGGGTCCGGCCGCCGACGCCGTGCAGATCTGGGACAGGCTGCGCCGCCGGCGGGCCGAGCCGGGCCCGCCGTCCGGGCCGGGGGCGCCCGGCGCGGCCTTCCGGGGCGGGGCGGCGGCGGACGCCCGGGAGACGGACGTTCGGCGGAGCGAGGCCCCGGCCGCGCACGGCGTGAAGTCGGACGGCGGGAAGGCGGACGGCGGGAAGGCGGACGGCGCGCGGTCGGACGGCCGGAAGGCGGACGGCGCGGGGCCGGGCGCCGCGCGGCCGGACGGGAGGGGGTCCGGCCTCACGGGAACGGCCGGCGCGGCGTCCGGTCACTCGGAACCGGCCGGCACGGGGGCGGGGATCCGCGGCGGCTGCGTCGTGGACATCCCCGGCGGCGGCGCCGGGCCGGGCTCGGTACGGGCGCGGCTGGTCGTGCTGCCCGTCGACCGCCCGCTCGCCCCGGTGCACCGGATCGCCGCGGAACGCACCGCCGGGCTGCTGGCCGTGGTGCTGATGCAGGCGCGGCAGGAGGAGGAACTGGCCGCGCGCGGCCGGGGCGACTTCCTGACCGATCTCGCCGAGGGGCGCACGGCCGCGGCGGACGCCCCCGCGCAGGCCCGGGTGCTCGGCTTCCGCCCTGCCGACGGCGGGGTGCTGCTGCCGGTCGTGATGCGGCTGCCCGCCGAGCTGATGCCCGCGGGCGACTGGGCGGTCCTGGTGCGGGCCGCGCAGGAGGAGCTGACGACGGTGGGGCTGCCGGTGCTGCTGGGGGTCCGGCCGGTCGAGGGGCGCGTACCGCTGCTGCTGGGACTGCGGTCCGAGGGGGAACGGGCGGCCGCCGCCGACCGGGTGGCGGCGGCACTGCGGGCCGCGGTCGAACGGGCCGGGCTGCCGCGCTCCGGGGCGGCCCCGCCCGTCGTCGTGGTCGGGGTGCCGGGCGGCTGGAGCGGCGCCGGCGCGGGGCTGCGGCACGCCGCCGAGGCGGCGGCCGCCGCTCAGGGGCTGCCGGACCGGCCCTGGCACGACGCCCGGCGGCTCGACATCGACCTGCTGCTGTGGCGGCTGCGGGAGCATCCGGACCTCGCGGCGTTCGTGGACCGGGCCATCGGCCCGCTGCTCGCCCACGACCGCGGGTCGCGGCCCGCGCTGCTGCCGACCCTGGAGGCGTATCTGGCGCACGCGGGCCGCAAGGCCGAGACGGCACGCGAACTGCATCTCAACCGCCAGACGCTCTACGACCGGCTGGCGCGGATCGCCCAGCTGCTGGCCGCGGACCTGGACGACCCGCAGACGGTGCTGGGCCTCAACCTGGCGCTCCAGGCCCGCCGGCTCACCCGCTGAGCCGCGCACGCGCTCAGCCGCCGCTCAACGGCTCGGTGCCCGGGGGCGGCTTGGCAGCTCGGGGCTTGAGGGCTTCGGGGGTGTGGGGCCTTGGCCCCGGGGCTGCAGGCCGGGATTTGGGGCTCAGGGCCGGGATTTGGGGCTCGGGACCGGGGCCCCGCCGGAGGAGGCGGCCCGTGCCGGGGGTCAGGGGCGGGGGCCCGGGGTGTGTCTGCGCGGCGCGGCGCCGAAGAGTTCGTCGTAGACGCTCAGGACCTGCACGACCGTGTCGTCCTCCGTGGACCACCCGGCGACCCGGGCCTGTCCGCGGGCCGCGAGACGGGCGCACCGTTCCGGGTCGGCGAGCAGCGAGCGCACGGTGGCGGCCAGCTCGGCCACACTGCCGTACGGGACGAGTTCCGCCGCGTCACCGACGAGTTCCGGTACGCCGCCGACGGCCGTGGCGACCAGCGGCACCCCCGTGCGCAGCGCTTCCTGCACGAGCAGCGAACGGGCCTCCCAGCGGCTGGCCAGGATCGCGACGTCGGCGGCCGCGAGGAGTTCGGCCGCGTCGTCACGCCGGCCGAGGAGCCGGACCGGCAGGTTCTCGGCGTCGATGCGGCGCTGTAACGGGACGCGTGCCGGGCCCTCCCCGGCGACCACGAGCAGCGGCTGCGGGTCGATCGCGCGCCACTCCCGGGCGGCGTCCAGGAGAAGTTCGAGGCCCTGCCGCCGTTCCAGCCGGGCGACGGCGATCAGCAACGGCCGTTCCACGGCGCCCAGGTCGGCCCGCGCCTTGTGCCGGAGCAGGTCGCCGTCCTCGGCCGGGGAGGCGAGCACGTCGTGCCGCCCGGTCGGGAATCCGGGGAGGGCGACCGGGCCGAGCCGGGCGTCCCTCGCTCCTCGCCCGCGGGCCCGGTCGACGAGTTCGGTGGACGCGCCGAGGACGATGTCCGCGGCCCGGACGGCGCGCCGCTCCAGCAGCCGTACGGCGGCGGCGCGGACTCCCTCGGCGTGCGGCCTGCGGTGCCAGGTGAGCACGAGCGGCACGGTGCTGCCGCTGAGCGCGACAGCGGCCCGGGCGGCGGCGCGCAGACCGTGCGCGTGGACGACGTCCGCTCCGGCGCACACCGCGCGCAGGGCCGCGACGGTCGCGGGGTCGGAACGGGACGCGACCGCCGCGAAATGCGCACCGGCGCCGGTGAAGTCGTAGGAGTCCAGGGCGCGTCGCGGGGCGCAGACGGTGACGCGCACGCCCCGCGCGACCAGCCCCGCCGCGAGCGACCTGACGTGCACACCGCTGCCCGAACTGCCGTTTCCCAGCACGTGGACGACGTGCATGACGGACTGCCGCGGCGGTACGGGGGTGTTGCTCACGCGGGTGGAGCTCCTGGTGTCGGCTTCGGTCGGGCGCGGCCCCTGCCCGGGGCGGGCCGGAACGGCGCGTTGCGCCACCAGGATGCCAGCCCCGGCGGCGGCACCGGGACACAGCCGCCGGGTTTTGCCCCCGCCGGGCGGTCGCGGCCGGACCGGCCGGCCGCGGAGCCGCGTCCCTCGGGCACCGTTGCCCGGCCCGAAACCGGCTCCGAGCGGCCCGGAAGCGGCTCCGGCTGATCCTCTGATCCGGCTCTTCCTGCTGTTCCCGCAGTTCCGGTTGTTCCGGTTGTTCCTGTGGCTGCGGCTCTTTCTGTTGCCGTGCCGTGGCTGTCGCCGTGGCCGTGGCTGTCGCCGTGGCCGTGGCTGTCGCCGTGGCCGTGGCTGTGGCCGTCGACGTGCCGTGTGGCCACGGCCACAGCTGCCACCGTGCTGTAGCTGTGGCATCTCGCCGCGTTGTGGCCGTGGCTGTGGCCGTGGCGGTCGGGATTTCTCCGCCGGAGTCCTTCCGGCCGCGTCCTTCCCTCCACCACGGTCCGCCGACGGCCTCCGGGAAGCGCCCTCAGGTCCTCCGGCTGCCCGCCGGGCGCACCGGCGTCGCCCCGCGCGAGAACACCGAGACCGGTTCCGGACGGCGGCCGAGTTCGTCCCAGGCTCGGAGTACGGGGCGCTGGTGCCAGGCTCCGCCGTTCGAGACCCGGTCGCCCGCGACGGCCGCGACGACGAGGGCCAGCGCGTGCAGCACCAGGCCCGCCCGGTCGTTCCCGGCCACGATCGCCACCCCGAGGCCGGCACCGAGGGCGTGCGCGCCGGAGTCGCCGAGCATGGTCCGTTCCGCCAGGTCGTCGGCGAGTACGGCGGCTGTGGCGCCGACCGGCGCCGCGGCGAGCACCGCCGCCGCTCCCCCGCGCAGCAGTCCCGGCGCGCCCGCCGTCAGCACCGCCTTGGCCGCGCGGCCCGGCCGTACGTCGAGCAGGTTCACCAGGTGCGCGGCCCCGGCGATCACCGTTCCCGCCAGCAGCTTGTCGAGGACCTTCTCCTCGATGAGCGCACCGGCCGCGAGCCCCGCCGCGCCGATGCCGATGAGCTTCACCGCTCCCGAGGTGACCTCACCCCGGCGCAGCGCCGCCAGGTGGGACCGGAATCCGCGCCGCGCGTCACCGCGGCCCCGGATGTCGTCGTACGCCCCGCAGGCTCCCGCGGCGAGCACCACGAGGGCCGCGGCGCTGCGGGTCCGGACGGGCAGGCCGGGGGCCGCGGCCACGGCCAGGCCGGTGCCCAGCGCGACGGCGGGACCGGCGTACAGGTCGACGGGACGCCCCGCGTGGTTGGGGCGCTCCCAGATCTCCGCGCCGCCCGGCGGCCTGCGGCGCATCCCGGCCACCGCGGCGCGGGCCGCGCCCGCCGCGGCGAACAGGGCCGTCACCCGTCCCCCGATCGCGACGCCGTCCGGCACCACCATGTCTCGCTCCCCTCGGACGTGCGCTGAACCGCCCGACACCCTACGCCTCCGGGGCAGTTGAACGTTCCGGCACCCGGCGACGCGGCCCGGTGCCCGGACGGCAGAGACCGGAACCGGCCGGACCCGGCCCCGGCGACGCCCCGGCGCCCGACGGCAGCAGGGCCCCCGGCGCCCGACGGCAGCACGGGCCGCGGCACCACCCGGACCTCGGTGGCGCCCCAACCTCGATGGCCCCGGACCTCGATGGCGGCCCGCATTTCCGGCGGCAGCACGGACCGCCGCTGCGCCCCGGACCGCGGTGACGGCCCGGATCCCGACGACGGCCCGGTTTCCGGCGGCAGCACGGCCCACGCCCGTCCGGGGGCGGAAACGGAAGGCCGGTGACCGGAAACGGAAGCCCGGTACGGGCGACGAAGCCGCGGGCGGCCGCCCCGGCCCGGTCAGCCCGACCGCAGGTCGGTGGTCGCCCGGGCCGTCTCCAGCAGTTCCTCGGCGTGCGCCCGGGCCAGTTCGGAGTCCTCCTGGCCCGCGAGCATCCGCGAGAGTTCCCGGATGCGGTCCTCACCCTCCATCGCCTGCACCCCGCTCCGGGTCACGGACCCCTCGTGCGTCTTCTCCACCACCAGGTGCCGGTCCGCGAAGGCCGCGACCTGCGGCAGGTGCGTGACGACCACGACCTGGGCCGACTGCGCCAGCCGCGCCAGCCGGCGGCCCACCTCGACCGCCGCCTTGCCGCCGACTCCGGCGTCCACCTCGTCGAAGAGGTAGGTCGGCACCGGCGCGGAGCCCGCGAAGACGACCTCGACGGCGAGCATCACGCGGGACAGTTCGCCGCCGGAGGCACCCTTGGCGATGGGGCGCGGCTGCGCGCCCGGGTGCGGGGCGAGGAGCAGTTCCACCTCGTCGGCGCCGGTGGGGCCGAAGGCGACCCTGCGTCCGTCGACCTCGACGCCGTCGGGGCTCTCGGTCTGCCGGATGTCGATGCTCACGCGGGCGTGCGGCATGGCCAGTTCGGCCAGCTCCGCGGTGACCGCGTCGGCGAACCGCTTCGCCGCCTCGGTGCGCGCGTCGGTCAGGGCCTGGGCCAGCCCGGACAGTTCGGCGCGGAGCGTGTCGTGCTCCTGGGTGAGTTCGGCGATCCGGTCGTCGTCGTTGTCGAGTTCGGCGAGCCGGGCGGCGCTCCGTTCGGCCCAGGCGAGCACGGCCGCGCAGCCGTCGGGCCGGCCGTCACCGTCGTCCTCGGCCCCGGCGGCGCCGGGCGTCCCGGGCGGGGCGGGCTGGTCGCTGCCGTACTTGCGGATGAGGTGGGTCAGCACCGCACGCCGCTCCTCGACAGCCGCGAGCCGCAGCGGGTCGGCGTCCAGGTCGTCGGCGTATCCGGCGAGTTCCCCGGCGACGTCCGAGAGCAGGATGCCGATCTCGCCGGCCCGGTCCGCGAGGGCGGCCAGCGCCGGGTCGTGCGACCTTACGGCCTCCAGGGCGCGGTGCGCGCCTGCGACGAGGGTGGCGGCGTCCACGGCCTCCAGATCCTCCGGATTGCCGGCGAGGGCACCGTGCGCGGCGGTGGCGGCGGAGGCCAGCGCCTCCGCGTGCCCCAGACGCTCGGCCTCGGCGGCGAGTTCGGCGTCCTCGCCCGGCTGCGGCTCGGCGGCGGCGATCTCCTCCAGACCGAACCGCAGCAGCTCGGCCTCCTGGGCGCGCTCGCGGGCGCGGGTGGTGATCTCCTCCAGCTCGGCGGCGACGGCCCGGAGCCTGCGGTAGGCGATCTCGTACTCGCCGAGCGGGCCGGCGACGCCGTAGCCCGCGTAGCGGTCGAGTGCCTGGCGCTGCCGGGCGGGACGCAGCAGGCCCTGCTGATCGGTCTGCCCGTGTACGGCGACCAGGTCGTCGGCGAGTTCGCCGAGCAGCCCGACGGGCACGGACCGGCCGCCGAGGTGGGCCCGGGAGCGGCCCTCGGCGGAGACGGTACGGCTGATGAGCAGGGCGCCGTCGTCCAGCTCGGCCCCGGCCTCCTCGGCCCGGAGGGCCGCGGGTGCGTCCGGGGACACGACGATGCGCCCCTCGACGACCGCGGCCTTGGCCCCGATCCGCACCAGGCCGGCGTCGGCGCGGCCGCCGAGCAGCAGCCCGAGGCTGGTGACGACCATCGTCTTCCCCGCACCCGTCTCGCCGGTCACCGCGGTGAATCCGGGTGACAGCTCCACGACTGCGTCGTCGATGACTCCGAGCGACCGTATCCGCATCTCCTCCAACACGGACACGACCTTACGAGGTCGGACGGCCACGGCGCGACGTCCCTCCCCGTGCGGGCTCCCCGCGAACGGCCCGGATGCGCCTCCGGGACACCGCCCGGGCCGCCCGGGGGTGCTCCCGGCCGGTCCGGACGGTCACCGAGGGGTCCGGGCCGGTCTCCTCACGGTGACGCCCGGGCACACGGACCGGCCGGGGCGACACGACTACGGCGGGGGCTGCGGCTGCGACCGTGGGCTGGGCTGAGCTGGGCTGCACGCTGCGCCGTTTTCACCGGCTCCGCCCGTTTCAGCGGTTTCAGCGGTTCCGCCGGTTCACCGGTACGGACGACCGCCCGCGCCACGCCCTCGGGCCCGCCGCCGAGAACCGCGAGGGGCGCGAAGACCGCGGGGAATCTCGCGAGAATCGCGGACACCGCGAAGAACCGGAAGAACCGCGAAGAATCCCGGAGAGGCTCGGAGAGGCACGGAGGATCGCCGGGATCTCGGGGATCCGTACGGCATCCCCGAGATCCCGGCGATCCCCGTATCCCGCATTCCCTAGTTCGGCGCCCCGCGCCAGCCCGCCACCGGCAGCGCGAACTTCGCGACGAGCCGGTCCGTGAACGACGCGTGGTGCAGCCGAGCCAGCCGCACCGGCACGGCACCCCGCCTGACCTCGACCCGGGCGCCCGCGGGCAGTTCGACGGTGCGCCGCCCGTCGCACCACAGCACTCCGTTCGGCGTCTGCGGCTGAACCTCCACGGCCAGCACCGAGTCCGGCGTGGTCACCAGCGGCTTCGCGAACAGCGCGTGCGCGCTGATCGGCACCATCAGCAGCGCCTCGACCTCCGGCCAGACGACGGGCCCGCCGGCCGAGAAGGCGTACGCGGTGGAGCCGGTGGGCGTGGCGCAGACGACGCCGTCGCCACCGAAGCGGGAGACGGGACGGCCGTCGACCTCGGTGACGACCTCCAGCATCCGCTCACGGGCCGCCTTCTCGACGGACGCCTCGTTGAGCGCCCAGTCGGTGTGCACGATCTCCCCGTCGGTGTGCACCTCCACGTCGAGCGTCATCCGTTCCTCCACCTCGTAGGAACGGGTGACGACCCGGTCGACCACCTTGTCCAGGTCGTCGCGCTCGGCCTCGGCGAGGAACCCGACCCGGCCCAGGTTGACACCGAGCATCGGCACCCCGGAGGCACGGGCGAACTCGGCGCCGCGCAGCAGCGTGCCGTCGCCGCCGAGGACGATGAGCAGCTCGCTGCCGTCGAGGACGTCCTGGCCGCTGCCGGCGTCCACGAGTTCGACGGCGGGCGGCAGTGGCAGGTCGACGGCCTCCTCGGTGAGGACGCGTACGCCGATGCCGCTGCGCAGCAGTCCCTGGACGACGAGTTCGGCGCTGCGCACGGCGGCCGGCCGGCCGGTGTGCGCGAGCAGGAAAACGGTGCGTGCTGTCGTCTTCGTCAACGCGGGCCCTCCGCCACTGCACGGTCCACATCTGCCGGGTCGAGTGGGGGCGCCCCGGCGCGCAGCCACAGAAAGTACTCGACGTTCCCCGACGGGCCCGGCAGCGGGCTGGCGGTCACGCCCAGCACCCCGAGTCCGTGTTCCGCCGCCTGCCGGGCGACGCCCCGTACCGCTTCGGCGCGCAGTTCCGGGCTGCGGACGACGCCTCCGCTGCCGAGCCGTTCCCGGCCCACCTCGAACTGCGGCTTCACCATGAGCACGAGGTCCGCGCCGGGCGCGGTGCAGCGCACCAGGGCGGGCAGCACGAGGCCCAGCGGGATGAACGACAGGTCGCCGACGACGAGGTCGACCGGCTCGCCGCCGATGAGGTCCGTATCAAGTTCACGGACATTCGTACGGTCCCGGACGGTGACCCGTTCATCGCTCTGCAGCGACCAGGCCAGCTGCCCGTATCCGACGTCGACGGCGACGACGTGCGCCGCACCGGCGCGCAGGAGCACATCGGTGAAGCCGCCGGTGGAGGCGCCCGCGTCGAGCGCCCGCCGGCCCTCGACGGCCAGCCCGTGCGGGGTGAAGGCGGCGAGGGCGCCGGCGAGTTTGTGGCCGCCGCGGGAGACGTAGTCGGGGTCGTCGTCGTCCTCCGTCACGACCACGGCGGCGGCGGTCTCCACCTGGGTGGCGGCCTTGCGGGCCGTCGTCCCGCCGACGGTCACCCGGCCCGCGGCGATCAGCTGGCTCGCGTGTTCGCGCGACCGGGCCAGCTTGCGGCGCACCAGCTCCGCGTCGAGTCGGCGTCGTGACACTGCCACGGGTGGTTCAGCTCCTGTGCTCGTACGGGGTTGAGCGGGCCGTGAGGCCCGTGCGGACTTCCGGAGGGCCCGTGCGGACTTTCGGAGGGCCCGGGCGGGTGCCCTGAGGGCCCGGGTGACCGCCCGGCGGGCCCGGGTGCTGGTCGAGCGCGGTGAGCGTGTCGCGCAGGCCCCGGTGCACATCCTCGTACACCTCGAGATGGCCGTCGGCGGGGAGGTGGTCGGCGTCGGCCAGTCTGGCCAGCCGCGCGTCGACCTCCGCGTTGCCGGTGGGGGTGCGGTCGACGCCGAGCGGAGCGGGCCCGGCGGGCTCGTCGCGCCCCGCCTCGGCGGTGCTGCCGGCAGCCGCGTCGGCGGGAGCGGCTTCGACGGGGGCCGCGTCGGCAGGAGCGGCGTCGGCGGTACCGGAGGGCGCCGTGTCGTCCGGGGTGCCGTGCTCCCGGGTGTCCTCCCCGGCCGGGGCCCCGTACGGACGCTCCGGCCGGGCCTCGTAGGGACGCTCCGGCTCGGTCCCGTACGGACGCCCCGGCTCGGTCCCGTACGGACGTCCGGGGGTGGCCCCGTGCGGACTTCCCCGCCCGGCCTCGTACGGACGCCCCGACGTGGCCCCGTACGGGCCCCCGGGCGGGCTCCCCTGCTGCGGGGACGCTGCGGTCGGCTCGTTCATGTCCCCGACGCTACCGGGCCCGCGGCGTCGGCGGGCCCACCGCGCCCTGCGGTACCGTCGATCACGATGACCACGACCCTCGACGACTGCCGCGCGGCGCTCGGCAGGCTGGCGCGGAACCTTGCCGGGGCGAACGGCGAGGTGCGCCGGGCCACCGCCGTGGACCGCTCGCTGAGCTGCCATGTCACCGACCTCGACGTCACGTTCACCGGGCGGCTCACGGACGGCCGGATCGAGGACGTGACGGCCGCTCCCGGCCCGCCCGCCGAGCGCGCCCAGATCCGGCTCGCGATGACCGGGGACGACCTGGTGGCCATGGTCGACGGCGAGCTGCACTTCGCCAAGGCCTGGGGGAGCGGCCGGGTCCGCCTGGAAGCCGGTTTCCGCGATCTGCTGCGGCTGCGCTCCCTGCTGTAGCCCGCGCCCCCGCGCCCCGCTCGGCTGCCGTCCCGCAGCGGCCCGCATCCACCACTGCCCGCCTCCGCCGTTGCCCGTCCCGCCACTGCCCGTCCCGCCGTGGCCCGTCCGGCGGCTGCCCGTTCCGCCGATGCCCCCGCGGCTGCCCGTCCGGCGGCGGCCCGTTCGCGGCGGCCCGTTCCGCCGCTGCTCGTCCGCTGCGGCCCGCCCGCAGCGGCGGAGGCGGGTGCCCGGCACCGGCCGACACCGGCTGCCGGTGTCAGCCCGACGCGGAGACCGCCGGGTCCGGCACCGCCGCGGCCTTCGCCCCGGCCGCCCGGCGCTTCCGCGCCGCCGGGACGACCAGCGGGGTGCCCGTCTCCGGGTCGTCGATCACCTGGCAGGGCATCCCGAACACCTGCTCCACCAGCTCTGCCGTGACGATCTCCCCGGGCGGTCCCTCGGCGACGACCGCGCCGTCCCGCATCGCGATGAGGTGCGTGGCGTAGCGCGCGGCGTGGTTCAGGTCGTGCAGTACGGCGACGAGGGTGCGGCCCTGTTCCTCGTGCAGGCCGGCGCAGAGGTCCAGGACGTCGATCTGGTGCTGGATGTCGAGATAGGTCGTGGGCTCGTCGAGCAGCAGCAGCGGGGTCTGCTGGGCGATGGCCATCGCGATCCAGACCCGCTGCCGCTGGCCGCCCGAGAGTTCGTCCACGTAACGGTCGGCGAGTTCGGCGACACCGGTCGCGGCCATGGACTCCCGTACGACCCGCTCGTCGGTCTCCGACCACTGGCGCAGCAGCCCCTGGTGGGGGTAGCGGCCGCGGCCCACGAGATCGGCGACGGTGATGCCGTCGGGCGCCACCGAACTCTGCGGGAGCAGTCCCAGCGTGCGGGCGACCTGCTTCGCGGGCCGGGAGCTGATGGAGCGGCCGTCGAGCAGCACCGCCCCGGCCGCCGGCCGCAGCATCCGGGAGAGGGCGCGCAGCAGGGTGGACTTGCCGCAGGCGTTGGGGCCGACGACGACCGTGAAGGAGTTGTCCGGCACGGAGACCGTGAGGTTCTCCGCGATGACCCGCTGGTCGTAGGCGAGGGTGACGGCTTCGGCGGCGAGGCGGCTCGTCGGGGCGTGCGGCACGGGGTCTCTCCTGGCGGTCGTTGCGGTGCCGGCGGGCTGCGGGCGGGGAGTGTCCGCGGCGGCGGGGCCGGTCGCGGCGGAACGGTCCGTGACCGGGCTCCCGGCAGCGGAACGGTCCGTGACCGGACTGTCGGCGGCGGGGCCGGTCGCGGCGGAACGGTCCGTGACCGGACTGTCGGCGGCGGAACGGTCCATGGCGGGGCTGTCCGGGGCGGGGCCTCCGGTGTCCGGACCGTCCCCGGCGGAACTGCCCGTGACCGGGCTGTCCGTGACGCGACTGGCCGGGGCCGGACCGCCCGTGACCGGGCCGTCGGTGGCGGGCCCTCCCGGAGCGGGTCCGCCCGGGGCCGGACCGCCCGGGGCGCGCGGCGGGCGGGCCGCCCGGCCGGTCACAGCCGTCCCGCCTTGCGCTCGGCCACCAGCAGCCACAGCAGATAGCCGCCGCCGAGGACCGCCGTCAGCACCCCCACCGGCACCCGCCCGGCCCCGAAGACCTGCTGCGAGGCCCAGTCGGCGCCCGTCATCAGGGCAGCTCCCATGCAGGCGGCGGGCAGCAGGTTCGGCCCCGTGGTCCGGGTGAGCCGGCGGGCGAGCTGGGGCGCGGCGAGGGCGACGAAGGCGACCGGGCCGACGGCGGAGGCGGCGACGGCGCTGAGCAGCACGGCGGCGGAGAGGGCGACCAGCCGTGTCCGCTCGACCGGCACCCCCATCGCGTACGCCGCGTCGTCGCCCATCTCCAGCATCCGCAGCGCCCGCCCCTGGCCGAGCGCCAGCGGCGCGAGCACGGCGCAGACGGCCAGCAGCGGCCAGAACTGCTCCCAGTCCCGGCCCTCCAGGGACCCGGTGAGCCAGATCAGCGCGCGGGCCGCGTCCACCAGGTCTGCCTTGGTCAGCAGATAGCCGATGACCGCGTACAGCATGGCGGCCGCGCCGATGCCGACCAGGACCAGCCGGTAGCCGTGCACACCGCGCCGCCAGGCCAGGGCGTAGACGCCGAAGCCGGTGAGGAGGCCGCCGGCGATCGCCCCGGCCGAGACGGCGGCCGCGCTGCCGTCGAACACGACGATGACGGTCAGCGCCCCGGCCGCCGCGCCGTTGCCGAGGCCGAGGATGTCGGGGCTGCCGAGCGGGTTGCGGGAGACGCTCTGGAAGACGGCTCCGGAGATGCCCAGCGCCACGCCGGTGAAGAGGGCGACCAGCACCCGTGGCAGCCGGAGCTCGTTGACGATGAACTCCTGCGCGGGGGTGCCGTAACCGGCCAGGGTGTTCAGCACCTCGGCGGGCGCCATCGGGAAGTCGCCGGTGGCGATGAGCGCGACCCCGAGGGCGAGCGCCGCGAGCAGTGTCAGGGCGCCGGCGAACAGGGCGCGCGGCGAGGTGCGGAGGGACAGGCCGCGGATGCGCAGGACGTTCACAGCTGGGCCATCCTCCGTCGGCGTACGAGCTGGATGAAGACGGGACCGCCGATCAGCGCGGTGACCACGCCGACCTGGAGTTCACCGGGCCGGGCGACGACCCGGCCCAGGACGTCGGCGCCGAGGAACAGCACGGGCGCGAGCACGGCCGCGTAGGGCAGCATCCAGCGCAGGTCCGGGCCGGTCAGCGAGCGGACCAGGTGCGGCACCATCAGGCCGACGAAGACGATCGGCCCGCAGGCGGCGGTCGCGGCGCCGCACAGCAGCGTGACCGCGGCCATGGCCAGCGCCCGGGTGCGGTTGAGGTTGGTGCCCAGCGCCCGGGCGTGGTCGTCGCCGAGGGCGACGGCGTTGAGCGGCCGGGCCAGGGCGAGCGCGAGGACCGCGCCGGTGACGAGGAACGGCCAGATCTGGGAGACCACGGGCATGGTGGCCGGGGCGAGCGAACCCACCGTCCAGAAGCGCATCTTGTCGAGCGACGCGGTGTCGAGCAGCTGTACGGCCTGGACGTAGCCGTAGAGCGCGAAGGTCGCGGCGGTCCCGGCGAGCGCGAGCCGCACGGGGGTCGCGCCGCCGCGGCTGCCGCCGAGGACATAGACGGCAGCGGAGACGGCGGCGGCGCCGGCGAACGCGAACCAGACGTAGTCGGTGACCGAGGTCACGCCGAGGAAGCTGATCGCCGACACGACGGCCGCCGAGGCACCGGCGTTCACGCCCAGAATGCCGGGGTCGGCCAGCGGGTTGCGGGTCAGCGCCTGCATCACGGCACCGGCGAGACCGAGCGCCGCGCCGGCGAGCAGGCCCAGCAGGGTGCGGGGCAGCCGCAGATCCCGGACGACGACGTCGGTGTCCGTACCGGAGTAGTGGAACAGCCCGTGCCACACCTGGTCGAGAGGGACCTGCTTGGCGCCCACGGCGATGCTCAGGGCGGCCACGGCCACCAGCGCGGCACACGCGGCGGCCAGTCCGGCCGCCCGGGCGGCCGTGCCCCGGCCGCGGGGTCGCGGCACGGAGGCGTCCGTTCCGGTCCCGGCGGTCGCCGGGCTGGCCACGGTCACACGGGACTCCAACGGGAACTCACGGAAGGGGCAGGGGAGGCGGCGGAGGCCACAGGACCTCCCACCGGGAGTTAGGTTAACCTACCCTCACTTCAACCCTCGTTCAGACCTTCGAAAAGGCCAGGCACCACCATGAACAGAGCCCGCACCGCGCCCCCGTCCCGCCGTTCCATCCTCGCAGGCGCCGCCGCCCTCGGCGCCGGGACCCTGCTCACCGCCTGCGGCGGCGGCAAGTCGGACGGCTCGGACGCGTCCGGCGGCGGCTCCGGCTCCTGGTCGTTCAAGGACGACCGGGGTACGACGGTCAAGGCGGACGGCGTCCCGGAGAAGATCGTGGCCTTCATCGGCTCCGCGGCGGCGCTGAAGGACTACGGCATCGAGTGCACCGGCGTCTTCGGCCCCACGAAGGCCGCCGACGGCAAGCCGGACGTGCAGGCCGGCGAGGTCGACATCGACAAGGTGACCGTACTCGGCAACGCCTGGGGCGAGTTCAACGTCGAGAAGTACGCCGGCCTCCAGCCCGAACTGCTCATCAGCAACATGTTCGAGAAGAACACCCTCTGGTACGTCCCGGAGGAGAGCAAGAAGAAGATCACCGCCCTCGCGCCCAGCATCGGCATCAGCACGGTCGGTGTCAGCCTCACCACCCCGATCCGGCGCTACGCCCAGCTGGCCGAATCCCTCGGCGCGGACCTGAAGTCGGAGAAGGCCACCGCGGACAAGAAGCGCTTCGAGGAGGCGTCCGCGCGGCTGCGCCGGGCGGCGAAGGCCGCCGGCGGCATCAAGGTCCTGGCCTGCTCCGGCAGCCCCGACCTGTTCTACGCCTCCACCCCGAGCGGCAGCGCCGACCTCACCTACTTCAAGGAACTCGGCGTCGACCTCGTCGAGCCGGACAACCCGGACGAGGGCGGCTTCTTCGAGAGCCTCAGCTGGGAGAACGCCGACAAGTACAAGGCGGACATCCTCTTCCTGGACAACCGCTCCTCGGCTCTCCAGCCCAAGGCCCTCGCCAAGAAGCCCACCTGGGCCAAGCTCCCCGCCGTCGAGGCCGGACAGGTCGTCGGCTGGTCCAGCGAGCCGCGCTACTCCTACGCGGGCTGCGCCCCGCTCATCGAGCAGCTCGCGAAGGCGATCGAGGACGCCAAGAAGATCGTCTGACACGGACCGCGTCTCCCGTACGGCACGGCACGGGAGGTACGGGAAGTACGGGAGGTACGGGAGGTACGGGAGGTACGGGAGGTACGGGAGGTACGGGAGGTACGGCGGGCCGTCCCGGCCCCGGCGGCCTGCCCGGCGGGATGCTCCCGGCCCCGGTGCGGCCCGCCGGGGGGAACGCTCCAACGGGCCGCGCCGACCCGGGCGTGCCCGGGTCGGGTGATGGGGCCCAGCGGGGCCGCGTACCGGACCGGGGCGGCGCCCGGCCGGAACCCTCCCGGCACGGCTCGACCGGGGCCGCCCCCGACCGGGGTGCCGTTGTCCGGGGCCGCCCTTGGCCGGGGCCGCCCCCGACCAGGGCCGTGCCGGGCCCCGCCGCACCGAACCAGCCGCGACGGACCAGCCAAACGGACCTGCGGGAGGGGACGCCGCGCGGCCGGACACACACGGGGGAGTGTCCGACCGCGCCCCGGCATGGCAGGGCACGGCACGGCACGGCAGACATGCCGGAGCCCGGCACGGCCTGGCGCGGCGCGTCGGGCCCGGAGCCCGAGCCGGAGCCGGAGCGGCGGCCCGGATCAGTCCAGCCCGAGCCGCATCAGCGCCTTCCGCGCGTCCAGTTCACCGGCCGTTCCGCCGCCCGCCGCCGACCAGGCCGCCGCGCACAGCGCACGCAGCCCGTCCAGCGGCTCCGCGCCCTCACCGTCCAGCAGCAACTCGTCCCGCCCGGCGCGCGCGGTCCAGCCGCCGCACTCGAACGCTTCCGCGGCTCCCCCGCCGCCCGCTCCGTCGCCGCCGGTCACCGGTGAGACATCCGGCTGGGCCGCGAGCAGCCCGCGCAGATCGGCCGCCACGTACGTCGGCCGGTGCCGCGGCCCGGCCGCCAGCAGATCGGCCGCGTCGGTCACACCGGTCAGCACCAGCAGCGAGTCGACCTCCCCCGCGTACGCGCCCTCGATGTCCGTGTCCAGCCGGTCGCCGACGACCAGCGGCCGCCGCGCCCCGGTCCGCAGAATCGTTTCGCGGTGCATCGGAGGCAACGGCTTCCCGGCGACCTCCGGACTGCCGCCCGCGGCGATCCGCACCACCTCCACCAGCGCGCCGTTCCCCGGAGCCCTGCCCCGGCCGGTCGGAATGGTCAGATCCGTGTTCGACGCGAACCAGGGCAGCCCGCGGGCCACCCCGTACGAGGCCTCGGCGAGCTGCTCCCAGCCGAGCCCGGCATCGTAACCCTGCACGACGGCCGCCGGGGCGTCGTCGAGCGAGTCCACCGGCACCAGCCCCCGCTCGCGCAGCGCGACCCGCAGCCCCTCGCCGCCGACCGTCAGCACCCGGGCCCCGGCCGGCAACCGCTCAGCGATCAGCCGCGCCACCGCCTGCGCGGACGTGATCACGTCCGCCGGCCCGGCCGGCACCCCGAGCCGGGTCAGATGAGCGGCGACCTCCTGCGGCGTCCGCGAGGCGTTGTTGGTGACATAGGCCAGCCGCACACCGGCGTTCCGGGCCGCCTCCAGCGACGCGACCGCGTGCCCGACCGCCTCGCCGCCCGCATACACCACCCCGTCGAGATCGAGCAAGGCTGTGTCATACGTCTCATGCAGCGGCCGTCCGCTCCCGGCCGGTCGTGTGCGAATCCGGTCCGTGCCCTGCTCAGCCATGCTCTTCCGTTCCTCCCGGGGGCCTCTCCCCCGATCATCCCGCACTGTGAGACGGCGCATAACATGCACCAATGACCACGACAGGCCCCAGAAATGACGGCTTGCGGCTGTCCCCCTTCCGAGGACTCCGCTACGCACCGGAGCGGATCGGCAGCCTCGCCGCGGTGACCTCGCCACCGTACGACGTCGTGGTCCGGCCCGACGGCCTGCGCCACCTGGAGACGGCCGACCCGCACAACATCGTGCGGCTCATCCTCCCCCAGGCCGCCTCCCCCGCCGCCCGCCACCGGCAGGCCGCGGACACCCTGCACCGCTGGCAGGCCGAGGGCGTGCTCCGCACCGACCCGGAACCCGCGCTCTACGTCTACGAACAGCGGGCCGGCGACACCCTGCAACGCGGGCTGATCGGCGCGCTGCGCCTGTCCCGGCCCGAGGAGGGCGTCGTACTGCCGCACGAGGACGTCATGCCCGACGTCGTCGCCGACCGCGCGGACCTGATGCGGGAAACAGCCGCCAACCTGGAGCCGCTGCTGCTCTCCTATCGCGGCGACGGCACCGTGTCCGGCGCGGTCGCCGTCATCGAACGCGCCATCCGGCGGGCCCCGTTGCTCTCGACGACCACCGAGGACGGCTTCTGCCACCGGCTGTGGGCGGTCACGGACCCCGCCGAGCTGGCGGAGGCCGGCACCGACCTCGCCCGCCGCCGGGCGCTCATCGCCGACGGCCACCACCGCTGGGCGACGTATCTGCGGCTGCGCGACGAGCGGCCGTCTCCCGGCCCGTGGGACCACGGCCTGGTCCTCCTCGTCGACACCGCCCGCTATCCGCTGCGGGTCCGCGCCATCCACCGGCTGCTGGAACGGCTGCCGGTCCCGGACGCGCTCGGGGCGCTCAAGGACGCCTTCCGCGTGCGCCGGATCGACGGGCCGCTGCCACGCGCCCTCGACGTCCTGCACACCTCCTCGGCCGCCGCGGCTCCGGGCGGACCGGACAACGCCTTCCTCCTCGCCGGTGACGGAGGCTTCCACCTGCTCGACCGGCCGGACCCGGAACTCCTGGCCCGTACGGTGCCGGCCGGCCGGCCGGAGGCCTGGCGGACCCTGGACGCCACCGTGCTGCACTCCGTACTGCTGGAACACGTGTGGCGGATCCCCGACGGGCCGGAGGACATCCGCTACATCCACGACACCGAGGCGGCCGTCGAGCAGGCCGAGCGGCACGGGGGCACGGCCGTGCTGATGCGCCCGGTGCACGAGGACACCGTGCGCGGACTCGCCGAGCAGGGCGTGACCATGCCCCGCAAGTCCACGTCCTTCGGACCGAAACCGGCGACCGGCCTCGTGCTGCGCGACCTCGACCAGAACTGACGGAACCCCGGCGCCCGCACCGGGGCACCGGGGTCCGCAGCACAACCGCACCGGCTTGCCGGTTGCTGGTTGTTGGTTGCTGGTCCGGGATCAGCCGTTGCCGGCCGGCCCGCTCTTGTCGCCGTCCGTCTCGCCGTCCGCCGGCCCGCTCTTGTCGCCGTCCGTCTCGCCGTCCGCCTTCTCGTCCGCCGGACCGCTCTTGTCGCCGTCGGCCTCCGGCTCGGCGACGACGCCCGAACCCGCGGCCGCGCCGGATCCCGCGGCTGCGCCGGATCCCGCGGCCACGCTCCCCTCGGAGCCCGAATCCGCGTCCGCGCCTGCGTCGGTGCCCATGCCCGTGTCCGAGTCGGAGTCCGAACCCGGGTCCGAGTCGGAGTCGGAGCCCGAGTCCGAGTCCGGCTCGGAGCCCGAACCCGAGTCCGCGCTTGCGCCCAGGTCCGTACCCGCGTCCGAGTCCTCGGCGGCGGCCGGCTGCTGCTCCTCCGCCTCGGCCTCGGGGTCGAAAGCGTCCAGGAACTCCACCCCGTCCAGCTCCGCGAGCCGGTCCGAGGCGTCCGTGGTCCCGCCCTGGTCCGCCTCCAGCGCCTTGGCGAACCACTCCCGGGCCTCGTCCTCGCGCCCGACGGCGAGGAGAGCGTCCGCGTACGCGTAGCGCAACCGCGCGGTCCACGGCTGCACGGAGTGCGACGCCAACTCCGGGCTCTGCAGCGTCACCACGGCTGCATCGGTCTGCCCCATGTCGCGCCGGGCGCCGGCGGCAACCAGACGCATCTCCACCTGCCCGGCCTTGTCCAGCTTCTGCACCTCGGGCTCACCGGCCATCGCGAGTGCCCGCTCCGGCCGACCCATGCCGCGCTCGCAGTCGGCCATCACCGGCCACAGCTCCGCGGAGCCCGTCATCCGGCGCGCGGCCCGGAACTCGGCA
This sequence comes from Streptomyces lycii, assembly GCF_009735685.1. GTDB lineage: Bacteria > Actinomycetota > Actinomycetes > Streptomycetales > Streptomycetaceae > Streptomyces > Streptomyces lycii. The sequence goes on from NZ_WHPN01000320.1 coordinate 28,393, forward strand.
AGCGCCTCGGCGTACTTGCCCGTTCCGTACGCGGCGAAGCCCGCGGCCTCGCGCACGGCCGGCACCCGGGAGGCGAGCCGCAGGGCGATGCGGGAGTACGCGTAGGCCTGCTCGGGGTCGTCGTCGAGCAGCTTCGCCACCATGACGAGGTTGCGCGCGACGTCCTCGGCAAGGGTCTTCGGCAGGCTCAGCAGCTCCTGCCGCACGTCCTTGTCGATCTCTGCGCCGGTGACCTCGTCAGGGATGGGCAGCCGCTTGATCGGCTCCCGCTCGCGGTCGCCGCGATCACGGTCGCCCGGGCGACCGTAGCCGCCACCCGGTCGGCCGTCCCGCCGCCCGTAACCGCCCCCGCGGTCGTCCCGGCCACGGTCGTCCCGGCCACGGCCACCCTGTCCGTAGGGCCGCCCACCACGCTGACCACCCCGGTCGTCCCGGTTCCGGAAGCCACCACCGCGGTCGTCCCGCCGGTCGTCCCGGCCCCGATACCCGCCGCGGTCGTCCCGGCGGTCGTCCCGGCCCCGGTAGCCACCGCGGTCATCCCGCCGGTCGTCCCGGCCGCGGAAACCGCCACGATCCCGGTCGTCCTCCCGACGCGGACGCTCGTCCCGTCGATCCCGGTCATCACGCCGATCCCGATCACCCTGACCCCGGAAACCACCACGATCGTCACGCCGATCGTCCCGCCGGTCGTCCCGACCGCGGAAACCGCCACGATCCCGGTCATCCTCCCGACGCGGACCCCGCGGACGCTCATCACGCCGATCCCGATCCTCA